>JANOKV010000289.1:0-3279 GCA_031419415.1 Hyphomicrobiales bacterium
TCTGCACGTTGAAGCAATATCGCGCAATCGCAACGCGCTACGACAAACTCGCCAGCACGTTCCTGGCTGGCGTCCTGCTCGTCTGCGTGGTCATTTGGCTCAACTGACGACAGGCCCTACGATACGAAGTCCCCCATGATATTTTTGCACACAAAACGAGAAGAGAGTTTTCGGACTCAACCGCAAACGCAGTACTGTCACAACACCTTCCCATCATCCATTGCAGCCAGACCGATAGATGAGGAACTGCTGCAACTTTGGGCCGCCTGCCATGGTGCGGACCCATCTCGACGGTTCATTTACAATTTTCAGATTGTCGAGTACGCGGCGCACTATGTGATGGACGAAGACATTCGGAGACGGATCAGGAAACTAATTGCTTCGCCGCATGCCCACACCGCAATGGACGAGGTCGTCGAGGATCTGTTTGATGCAACCCTTTCCGCGAAATGGCACGATACTGAAAAATTCTATCATCTACTTGGGAAGGCGGTGGACCCCGCAGTTGTTTGGAAAGAGGTGCATCGGAATATCGACGTATTCCAAAAGCCTATGACGTTTGAAGGTGGGTTTGAAGTGAAAGCGATCACCAAGAAGGACTGGCAGAGCGCCGACTTTGCCGTCCAATGGCCGCGCTTCGTTGGCGCCGAATTGCGCAACATCCGTAATGGTCTTTCTCATGCCAAAGAAATGAAGTCCGAACGCTCAATCCCACCTACCGCTACAAACTTGCATCGCCTTCAGCATTGGGCTACAATCATGTCGACTGTCGCATCTGAGGTTATGCTGTTTCGTAACTTAGCTTAGGAGGGGGAAATGGGCGATCCGGATTAATCAGTTAGTAAACCCCGCTCAAAAGCGGGGTTTATTTTATTCAGCATCTATGCCAAGTGCATACTTCCCGGTTGGCGACTGAATGGTCTCCATGACACACCGCATCTTTCCAAATTCAATTGGACAACGCTACCCGGCGCGACAGCCGATGTCGAGAGACAGACAATGCGGCTCAGGAATGGGATGGAGCCAACCAGTACCGGCTACGGCGATGTCCGGGCCATTGTTGAACTTCGCGCTGTTGCCGTAGCTCGCCTACCGCCGTATGCAGAAGGGCGCGAGGCAACAAGTCATGGATCGATACGCCGCGCAGGCTCACAGAAGCAGTTTCTTGGGCTCCTGGTTCATGCCAGGATCAATGGCAGCTATCGGGGGTATCAAGAGGCGTCCCATCGGTGCCGCCGAACGACGCGAATGACCCAGAGCTGCCCTGTGCAGTTGCAGCATGTGTGGTGCATCGTCGAGCGCGATGCGGAGGAAACCCGACCTCGGGCATGTGTCGTGCTCAGTGCAAAGAACGCATTGACGAGTGTTCGCAATGCTTCGATCAACGGAAACGGGCAATTGCATCCCACCGACTGAGCAAGTCCTCTGAGATTCTGCATCACTGGCGGTCAGTGCTGCTGCAGACGTCCCATGAATAGCTTGAATGGTTGCGGTGACGAATGCGGTCACCACCGTGAACCCTGTTGGTGTTTTGCGTGTAGCCGCGAGACCGTCAATCCAGCGACTAGAACTCAATGCCGACGTTGAGCTTCAGCGCTGTATCGGGCGTTGCTTCCGTCAGTCCAAAGAGGACTCCAATCTCTGCATGCCACTCGCCGTGACCGCGCCCGGCGTGTTCGCGGTGATGGTGTCCGCCAGCGACAGAGTTATGCGCGCCGTGCCCCCTGGAGGACGAGTGGGCACCGTGGAGCGTGCCGAGATAAAGCACTGGACCGATGCGATGGATTTGGTCTCGAACGGGCGGTGTATTGCCGAGGTTCTCGATCTCGCCGTAACCCTCGACGCCGACACTCAACTTATGAGAGACTTGGTAGGCGAGGCGCCATGCGTAGGTGAATGCGATGCCTTCCTCGCGATTCTCGCCAAACGTCTTTTCGAAAAACGGGTTGAGGACGAGCGATGCAGGGCCCACTGTGTAGCTCACGATCGGCCCAAACTCGACCACGTTGGTGGAGCCGCTTTCGAGGCCTGCACCGAGTGCCGTGAACCAGGCGAAGTCCAGAGGGGCGCTGGCCACCCGTGAGAAGCGAAACACATTCTCAAGGGCGATGCTGGTGACAGCGAGGCTGCCACCGTCCTCCTCCACGCCGAGCGCCAGCTTTGACATCCAGAACTCTGTGAGCCCGGCATGAAGACCGAGTTCAACCGCCATTCGCGGGGGCGGCTTTTCCGCGCCTTCCGATGACGGTCGCCCCCAATTGAACCCGGCGACCGCCTCCACACCCCAGTGACCAGCTTCGACGGTGGGGGTGAAGATGTGGAAGACGTTTTGGCTGGCCTGCACTGGGGCGACCGTCACGGAGGTCACTATCGTTGCGAAGAGGAAGGCAGCGACCCGAGCACAGCCTGCTCCTGCGCGATGACGAAACTCAGCGGTCTTCATTCCTGCCCCCGAATTCGAATGATCTGCTCTGGCGACTCGAAATGTAACATTATTACACATTCATCCGGTGTCAACGACGCATGAGCTGCATTCTCAGATGACGCCCCGCCAGCGTCGCCTGAATCGCGAAGAAGTGCATCAACCCATGGTGAGGACGACGGGCGAGCGCTAGCGGAATTCGGCACGCTGAAGAGCGCTGGGCCATCGAGAACGGCACCTCGCGCTCGTCTCGGCAACCCTGGGGCAATCCGATCTCAAGGTGACGAGCGATTATGCGCACGCTCGATAAAAGGAAGCGCGCGGCAGCCAAGTAGAGCGATCTATGGAAGCGACGGCCAAGGACACAACCGCATCAACCAGTTGCGATGACCGAGTGGGCCGATCACCCCATTGCCTTGCTTTGCCTTGCCTTCGACTTTGCCGGCTGGAGCTGCCTGGAGCTGGCCGTAGTTCTGTTCGCCGATCTTCGCCAGAAGATCGAGCTGGGTCTCCAGGAAGTCGATGTGTCCTGCCTCGTCTTCGAGGGGCTACCTGGTTTCGCAAGGCACTCGATGCTGACGTGAAATTCGCGCTGGGCTCGGACATTCGCCCGCTCAATGATGCCGGGCTGCTGGAAATAGGGGTTGTGGTGCCACTTCATGGCAGACCTTGCTCGCGGTGACGAAACATGGCGCAACTTTGTGCGCCGCACCGTGCGCAGAACTGTATGGCAACTAGTGGCCCTCTTCGACGTTTCGCTGCGGCGCAGCAGTACGGTCGGTATCGGAGGGATCGCGTCGAGGTTCACACGGCGTTCCTGGTTCGGCAGGTTTCCGAGGGGATAGCGTGAATGGTCG
>JANOKV010000290.1:0-2471 GCA_031419415.1 Hyphomicrobiales bacterium
TCGATCCCGCCGTCGTCGACAGATATGTCCAGGCGACGTTCAAGGGCGCGTCGCCCGAGTGGCAGGCGCGCATCGTTGCGGACGAAGCGCAGCGCGTATGCTCGGAAACCCGTGGAGTCCTGACGCCGGATCAGGACAAAAAGCTGGTGGAGTTGGCCAATACCTCCCTCGTCTATCCCGCAGACAATAACGTGATCGGTGACTGGAAGAAGGGCCAACAGCTGGCCCAGCGGGGCACTGGCGGCCAATTCAGCGACCAGCCCGGCGGGCCGATCGGCGGCAACTGCTATGCCTGCCACCAGTTGTCCAAAGCCGAATTGAGCTTCGGCACCCTCGGCCCCTCGTTGCTGGACTACGGCAAGATTCGCAAGTTCCGGCCCGAGGAGGCGAAAGCCGCTTACGCCAAGATCTACAACCCTCAGGCCATCCAGCCGTGCTCGAACATGCCGCGATTCGGCCACAACAAATTCTTGAACGAACAGGACATGAAGGATCTGACGGCCTACCTGTTCGACCCGGCGAGCCCAGTCAACAAGTGAAGGTGTAGAGCGAAAGATGGCCAGTGCAAGCATCAGCCGGCTGACCTTCGTCACCCTGCTTTTCTGCGTCTTCACGCTCAGCCCTGCGTTCTCGGCGCGGGCTGCCGAGTTGATCATGTTCGAGGAACTGGGATGCCCCTGGTGCGAGCGCTGGCGCAAGGAGGTGGGCGTCGCCTATCCCAACACACCGGAAAGCAAGCGCGCGCCTTTGCGCCGCATCGATATTGCAAAGGCCCGCGAAAGCGGCGTGCAACTGGCCACACCCATTGTCGTATCGCCGACCTTCGTGCTGGCGGACAAGGGGCGCGAGATCGGCCGGATTATCGGCTATCCAGGAGCAGATTTTTTCTGGGGCATGCTGGGTGAGTTGCTTGCAAAGCTCGATCGAACGACGACGGGCAATCGTCCCCGTTTGGTCGACTCTCTCCCCGTGCACTACGATGCCGAAACTCTTGCGCCCGCTATTCGCCCCCTTAAATCGTTAGCACCGTCATGACCCCATCCACATTCCGAGATATCGAGCATGAACTCGAGGAGGGGCAGCAGATGTCCCCCGACCTCCAAAGCCTGATGCAGAAGGCGCGCAAGGCCAGCGACTTCTTGAAAGCAGTGGCGCACGAAAACCGCCTCGTCATCCTCTGCCTGCTGGCTGAACGCGAGAGATCCGTCACCGAACTGGAATCCTTTCTGGGATTGAGCCAAGCGACCGTTTCACAGCAACTCGCGCGCCTGCGCCACGAAGGCCTCGTCGAGACCAGACGCGATGGACGGGCGGTGTTCTACAGCCTCGCCGACGACACGACACGCCGCTTCATCCAAGCGATCTACGACAAGTTCTGTCGGGACAAGTGAGCGAGGCAGCCTCGCATCTTGCCGGTGACGGGAGCCGGTGCGACAGTCCTGGTATCCGATCCAGGAGCCCGCCCAATGCGCACCGTGACGCTGGAAGAGCACTTTACTGTTCCCCACCTCGTTCGCCGTATCGATCCCCAGGCCCTCGCGGCGCGGGGTTTTCGGCCACGGAGGCCGCCGAGACATGGCCCCAACCCGATCGAAATCGCCCCTGAAATCGGCGAACAACGATTGGCCTCCATGGATGCGGCCGGGATCACGGTACAGGTCTTGTCGAACACCGGGCCGGGGCCCGATCTCGTGCCGGGGCCAAACGGTGTGGCGATCGCGTGCGAGATGAACGATCACCTCGCAGCCGCGATCCAGCGCCACCCCGATCGCTTCCGAGGCTTTGCCGTTCTACCGATGCAGAGCCCCGACGCGTGCGCGGCGGAGCTGGTGCGCTGCGTCAAACAGCTCGGGTTCGTCGGCGCGCTGATCAACGGCACGACGGAAGGCCGATTTCTCGACCATCCGAGTTACGACTCGATCCTGGCGACAGCCGTCGAGCTGGACGTGCCGATTTATGTGCACCCTCATCTGGCGCCCGCTGCCGTTCGTGGCGCCTATTTCGCGGATCTGGAACCGGGCGCCGGCCGAGTGCTCGAGGCGGCCGGTTGGGGATGGCACGCCGAAACCGCGATTCACATTTTGCGATTGGTGCTCGCCGGGACACTCGATAAGCATCCCAAGCTCAAGCTGATCATCGGCCATATGGGCGAGATGTTGCCGATGATGATGGCGCGGGCCGACGAGGTGTTTGCCGTCGACATCGATCACCTCCAGCGCCCGGTCAGCCAGACGATCCTCGACCAAGTGTGGCTGACGACGAGCGGCATTTTCACGGAGCCGCCGTTTCTGGCGGCCTTGTTGACGTTCGGCATCGATCGACTCATGTTTTCGATCGACTACCCTTATGCACCCAACAGCAATGGCCGACAGTTCCTCGACCGGATCACGCTGGCGCCCGCCGATATGGCGAAACTGACGCACGGCAACGCCGATCGGTTGTTGCGGCTCTGACCGTAGGGCGCAAGTGCG
>JANOKV010000291.1:0-8748 GCA_031419415.1 Hyphomicrobiales bacterium
GGTTCCACGCCGTTTCCGACGTAACGTCTGTCTTCACGAACGTTGCCCGGCCCTGGCTGGCACTGATGTCGGCGGCGACTGCTTCGCCTTCTTTTTGGAGCACGTCGGCGATCACGACTGCCGCACCCTCCTTGGCGAACAGCCGAGCTTCTGCCTCGCCCATGCCGTGCGCGCCGCCGGTTATGATTGCGACCTTGTCTTTCAGTCTCATGCGCCTCTCCCTCGTCGCTCAGGTTCGATCATCGACGCTGAGACAGTCGAGGGCAAGCTCTGAGGCGGCTTGTGCGTAGCACCGCAAATGTCATGAGCGGCAGCTCGACAACGGTGATGTCGATAGGCGTCGCCTGCCCGGGCGTCGCCCTCATGAAGGCCAGGCCTTCTTCCTTGGTGTCGAAGGTGATGGAGTAGCGTTCCATCATGACGCCGTCGGGATCGAGGAAATTGCTGCGCGTCATCCCGTGGTCGACGATGTGATCGATAACGGCGCCGACTTCGACCAGGCGGCTCGGAAATCCGCTCGACGTGGCATCGGCAATAGCTGAGCGTTGAGACCCACCGTCGTGTTACACAAGCGTTACACTAAAACCAAATAACCTTTCTAAAAACCGTCTAACACTTTGTTTTATATGGTGAGCCCGGTTGGGATCGAACCAACGACCACCTGATTAAAAGTCAGATGCTCTACCGCTGAGCTACGGGCCCCCGGGGTGAGGCAATACAGGGTGTGGATTGCGATTGCAACGGGAACGACGCGGGGCTTTTTGCTCGCTCGGTGGGATCTGGGGGTGGCTGCGCATCGGCTTTGGCCCGTGGCTCATAATGGTGGCCTGGTATCACTATTTCGCGATGCCGAGTGCAAAACCGATGCCGGCTGCAACCCCGGCGATCAGAAGGCACGGGCCTACGAAGCTGGCATTGGCTACTCCTGCGCCATCCCCGCGCTATGGCATGTAGCATAGCCGACATCGCGGCGCGGCGATGTTATCGATGCTCCGACCGACTTCGACCTCCCGGGGGAAGGCTGGGTCAGGCGAAGAGATGTTCGCGTAATCGGCGTCCGATGAGAGCCAGCATGTCGCGCGCCGCTTTGGCCTCACGGGTCCACCCGAGGAAGCCGTGCGGATGGTCGGGGGCCTCGGCAACCTCGGCTGCGACGCCGGCTTCGCGAAGTCGCCGAGCGTAGGCCAATCCCTCGTCGACGAGAGGATCGAGGCCGGCCACGATCACCAGCGCAGGCGGCTGGCCCGCCAGCGATGGGGCAAACAGTGGAGAGGCGCGCACATCTGTCGTTTGCGCGGCGTCCACTAAGTAGAGCTTGATGTAGTTCTGCATCCGATCCTTCGTCAGCGGATAGCCGGTGCCGAGATCGGTGTAAGAGGCTTGTGCGCATGTGAGGTCGGTGACGGGGTAGACGAGCACTTGAAAGCGAAAAGCGACGCCACCCTTGCCAGCGAGCGCTTGGGATGCGGCCGCTGCGAGATTGCCGCCGGCACTATCGCCTCCGATCGCCAGCCGGCTCGCGTCGATGCCGAGGTCGGCGCCATGCTGGGTAACGAAGCGGGCAACCGCAATGGTGTCGTCGAGCCCTGCGGGAAATTTGTGCTCGGGCGCGAGGCGATAGTCTACCGACACGACGACGATGCCAGCATCGCGACAGATCGTCCGGCACACGGTCTCGACCATGTCGAGATCGCCGACGACGAAGCCACCACCATGGCAATAGATGTAGGCAGGCAGCGCCGTGTTGGCTTCACCTTCCGGATAGTAGAGGCGAACCGGCACGGGTGCGCCCAGTGTGTCGATTGACCGGTCGACGACGGTGCGCACGGCTGGTGGATCAGCGGCAAGGCGCGCGGTGCGCTTTTTCATCAGCTTGCGCATTTCAGGGATCGGCACGGGCGGCACGACGCCGTGTTCGAGTTCCGCGATGATCTCTTGAACGCGTTTGGCGTCCGCGTGCAGGGGGGCGATCTTGCGCATGCGACTCTCCCAGAGTTCGGCAGCATCGGTCGGGTCGGATGGCGCGAGGTTCACGGGGGGACGACGCCCGGCTACGGCACCGTCCAATACTCAAGCCTACACCGCCCACGAGCGCAAGTCTGGGCTCGTGACCGGCCTCGACAAGCGTGGCATTCCGCGTCCGAAATACGACCTCAGACCAGACGCACCACCAAGATCCAGGCGGTGACGAATATCGGGGAAAGCAGCGTCGAGAGTACGACGGCGGTCGAGATGAACTCGAACTCGGTCTTGTACTCGGCGGCAAAAATCGTGATCAGAACGCCGACCGGTGTGGCCGTCGCCACGACGATCACGTCGGAGACATCGCGCGGTAAACCCATGAGAATGCAGATGCCCCAGGTCACGGCTGGCGCGAACAGGAGTTTCAATATCAACGCGAGGGTCTGTGGGCCCCATTCCATGCGGAAGGCGTTGGTCGCCGCCACCTGCGCGCCGAGCGTGTAGAGCGCGAGGGGGGTGAAGATCGAGCCGAGGAACTGCATTGGCTGCGATAACAGCGCGGGGATCTCGACCTCGAAACCACGAAGTGAAAGGCCCAGCAGAATCGACGGAATCAGCGGTGTCTCGAACACGGTTCTGAGCTTGCCGAAACGGCTGCCGCCAGGTGGTGCGAGCATCCACACGCCCACGGTGCACGTCAGCGTCGCCATCAATGCGGCGAGCACCGATTGATAGATGAGATAGTCCGCGCCGAACGCCAAGAGTGTCACCGGCACACCGAAGAACCCGACGTTGGCGTAGGCCGTGGCCAGCCCCATCACGGGGCCGATGCCGGGCCTCAGGCGGAACGCGATCGCCGCCAACCACCCGAACGGAATGAGGATCAGAAATTGAATGACGCCGAAAATGAGTACGGGCCACACGACCGAAATCGGCTGTTTGCCGCTCGATAGGAAGTGCACGAAGAACGCCGGCATGACGACGTAGACCTGCAGGCGATTGAGCGTCCCGACGTCGAGGTTCAGGCGGGGCTGCAGCAGCCAGCCCAAGGCTACCACCGCCATGATCGGCAGTGTGACTTGCGTCAAAATCTCGAGGAAGAGCGCCATTCGGCCCGAGCGAAAACAACGTCGCGGCCGAGCCGCAGCCCGATAGGCATAACCGACCACCGGCGCGCTGAAAACCGCTATTGTGGGTGTGGGCGAACGGGCCGCCGGTTCCCGCATGACGGGCCGGTTGTCGAGTGGACGGGTGCGCCACGTTTGTGCACTATCGCCAAATCGAGGCCCAACAATCGGCCCCAACACCTGAGGGAGGATGCATGTTTTCGAATTCTGAGAGCACTCGGGCTGCTCGGCCGTTGGCGCGCGCCATCGCACGGTTCATCGGCGCGGGCGCCATCGCCCTTGGCGTCGCCACCCTGTCCGCCGGAGCACAAACCTGGCCTGAACGTCCAATCACGCTGATCGTACCTTTTGCGGCAGGCGGCGCGTCTGACATTTCGTCCCGCATCCTGGGCGAAGTCATGGGCAAGGACCTCGGCCAGAGCATCATCATCGAGAACGTCGCCGGAGCCGGTGGCGCCACGGGCTCGTTGCGCGGCAAGAACGCCAAACCCGATGGCTACACGATCGGCTTCGGCCACATGGGCACGCATGCGGCCGCGATGGCGACCAGCCCCAAGCTGCCCTACGACCCCAGAACCGATTTCGATTACATCGGCATCCACCTGACGACGCCCAGCATCATGGTGGTGCGCAAGGATTTCCCCGCCGACACGCTCCAAGATTACATCAAGTACGCCAAGGAGAAGGGCAAAGGCCTGAAAATGGCTCACAATGGCGTGGGGTCCCTGTCGCACCTCAACTGCGTGTACTTTTTTCAGCTCACGGGCGTCGAGCCGACCTACGTCGTCTATCGCGGCTACGGACAGACGGTCAACGACATCATGTCCGGCGCCGTCGACGGCACCTGCGAGCTGATCGCATCCGCGCGCAATCACATCCTGCAGAACGCCGTAAAAGGGTTCGGCGTCGCCACCGGCGATGGCAAGCGCTCGTCGCTACTGCCGGATGTCGCGACTTCGAAAGAGGGTGGACTGCCTCAGTTCGTCGTGGAGAATTGGCTCGGCCTGTATGGGCCGAAAGGCATTCCGGCGCCTGTCCTCGGCAGATTGCGCCAGTCACTGGCCAAAGCACTCGACGATCCGGCCGTGCAGCAGAAATTCCTCGACATCGGTGGCGTCGTGCCCCCGCAGGCCGACCGCGGGCCTGAGCGCATGCTGGAGATCATCAAGTCCGATGTCGTGCGCTGGACCGACGTCGTGAAAAAAGCAGGTGTGGTTCTCGAAGAGCAGAAGTAAAGGCTCTGGTTCCAGCGTCTCGGCCCATAGCTCCAGCGGCGCGATCGACCATCGATCGCGCCGTTACAGTTAGAGCGCCGTAGGTTGGATCAAGGCCACTTGGCTGCGAGCCAACAGTCACCGGTCAAGCGCTCTCACGCCGCAAACTGCGCCCCGTCGCGCTGTCGAACAGATGCACCTGTGCGGGCAATGCGCCCAAAGGCGTGGCCCGCATCTGATCCCCTTCCACCGAAGTGGCAACCGACACGATCAGCGGGTGGCCGTCTGCGGCCCCGTGGATGAGCCTGTTGGGTCCCAATTCCTCGACGAATTCGGGCACGAACGGCAGGCTGCCTGCCCCGCCGGCGTTGGCCGCGATCAAATCTTCCGGTCGGACACCGACTTCGATATCGGCGCCGACGGGTGCGTCGAAGGCCGTTGCGTCATAGGCGAGCCAACCGTTCGCCCCGATGGCGACGCGACCGGACGCAGACACGGTTCCGCGCACCACGTTCATCGCCGGCGAACCGATGAACGTGGCGACGAACCGCGAAGCCGGCCGCTGATAAACGTCGGTCGGTCGCCCCACTTGCTCGATGCCGCCTTGATTCATGACGACGACCTGATCGGCCAACGTCATGGCCTCCACCTGATCGTGCGTGACGAAAATCGAGGTCGCTTTCAGGCGATTGTGCAGCCGGCGGATCTCGATGCGCATTTGGACGCGCAGCTTGGCGTCGAGATTGGACAGCGGCTCGTCGAACAAGAACGCCTGCGGTTCGCGCACGATGGCGCGCCCCATGGCCACGCGCTGCCGCTGCCCGCCGGACAATTGGCGCGGCTTGCGATCGAGATACGCCGTAATGTCGAGGAGTGCGGCCGCCTCCCGCACGCGCCGCTCGATTTCGGGCTTGGGTGTGCCGCGGTTGCGTAAGCCATACGCCATGTTGTCGTAGACGCTCATGTGCGGATAGAGAGCGTAATTCTGGAAGACCATGGCGATGTCGCGATCGGCCGGCTCGATGTCGTTGACGATGCGTTCGCCAATGTGGCACGTGCCCGCCGAAATCGCCTCGAGGCCGGCGATCATGCGCAGCAGCGTGGATTTTCCGCAGCCTGAAGGGCCGAGCAAGACCGTGAACGACCCGTTCGGGATATCGAGGGAAATGCCTTTCACAGCCTCCACGCCGTTCGGGTAGACTTTCTTGACGTCGTGCAAGGTGACGGCGGCCATCGCTCACTTCTCCGTCTCGACGAGGCCTTTGACGAAGAGGCGCTGCATCACCACCACGACGATGACCGGCGGCAACATGGCGAGCACCGCCGTCGCCATGGCGATTTGCCATTCGGTCAGAGCATCCTGCGTCACGATCATTTTCTTGATCCCGATGACGATGGTCTGCATCGAGTCCTTCGTCGTGATCAGCAGCGGCCACAGATACTGGTTCCATCCGTAGATGAACTGGATGACGAACAGCGCCGCCGATGTAGTGAGCGACAACGGCACGAGCGTATCCCAGAAAAACTTCCAGGGTCCGGCGCCATCGATCTTGGAGGCTTCGATCAGTTCGTCAGGCACCGTCATGAAAAATTGGCGAAACAGCAATGTACCCGTCGCCGACGCGATCAAAGGCACGGTCAGGCCACTGTAGGTGTCGAGCAGCCCTAAATCAGAAACGACCTTGTACGTCGGATAGATGCGCACCTCGACCGGCAGCATCAGCGTAATGAAGATCATCCAGAAGATCGTCATGCGGAACGGGAATTTGAAATAGACGACGGCAAATCCAGAGACGATCGAAATTACGATTTTTCCGACGGCGACGGCGATGGCCATGACGAAACTGTTGCCGAGCATGGTGATTACGGGTTCCCGTGTCGTCTTGGCGGACCCCGTGAACAGCGCCCGGCCATAGTTCTCGAAAAAGTAGGCGCCCGGAATGAGGCCGAACTCGCCGTTGATGACGGTCGCGGCGTCGTGCGTCGAGGCGACGAACGCGATCCACACCGGGAATACCAGGACGAGCACGCCGATGCTCAGGATGACGTGCGGCAGGATGCGATGAAATGCGCTTCGGTGCTCGACCATCAGTAATTCACCTTGCGCTCGATGTAGCGGAACTGCACCGCAGTCAGCACCATCACGATGGCGAGCAGGATCACCGACTGCGCGGCGGAACCACCCAGGTCAGCGCCGAGCTTGCCGTCGGAGTAAACCTTGTAGACGAGCGTCTGCGTCGCGTTCGAGGGGCCACCCTGTGTAACGGTATCTATGATGCCGAACGTGTCGAAGAACACATAGACGACGTTGACGACGACCAGGAAGAAGGCCGTGGGCGACAGCAGGGGAAACGTGATCGTCCAGAACCGGCGATAGGGCCGCGCCCCATCGATAGCGGCGGCCTCGTAGACGCTCTTGGGGATGGCGGCGAGGCCCGCGAGGAAGAACAGAAAATTGTAGCTGATCTGCTTCCACGTCGCGGCGAGCACGACGAGGATCATGCCGTGCGTACCATTGAGCAGCGGATTCCATGCAATGCCCGCGCCGCGCAGACCGTTGGCGACCAGACCCAGCGACGGTTGGAACATGAAGAGCCACAGCACGCCGGCGACAGCGGGAGCCACCGCATAAGGCCAGATGAGCAGCGTCTTGTAGACCTGCGCGCCCCGGACCGCCTTGTCGGCTTGCACCGCCAGCATCAGGGCGATCGACAGCGACAGCACACCAACCGCCACGGCAAAAATCGCTGTCGTGGCGATCGAGCGAAAGTAGTCGGGATTGCTCAGGAGATCACGATAGTTCTCGAGGCCGACGAACGTCGATCGCAGTCCGAACGCGTCCTGCTGTAAAAACGACTGCCACACAGCCTGGCTTGCTGGCCAATAGAAAAATACCGCGATGATGCAAAGCTGCGGGACGAGCAGCGCCAATGGCAGAACCTTGCCGGCAAAAATAGCGCGCTTTTCCATTCGTTTTTCGCGCCCCGAATAATTCTGTCTCTATCGTATGGCGCGATCCTGTCACGCCAACTACAGCCCCGCCCTAACCGCCATTCCGCGACGACAGGAATAACGGTTGGGACGGAGAGTTGTCCGTAGCAGACAACCATTAGACGATCGATGTTTTGCAGGAACGGTCGTTTGGTTTCGCCTCACTTCGCCGTCTTCTCGAACTGCCGGAGCACGACATTGCCACGCGTCACGGCATCATCGAGCGCCTGCTTGGGTGTTTTCGTGCCGGCGAGGGCGGCTTCGATTTCTTCGGCCCACATATCTCGCATCTGCACCATGTTGCCGAGCCGCAGGCCGCGGCTGTTTTCCGTCGGTGGCTTGTTGGTGAGCTGGAGCAGCGGCGTCTCGAGGAAGGGCTGATCCTTGTAGAAACCTGATGCCTTCACTTTCTCGTAGGCGGCTTTCGTAATCGGCAGATACCCCGATTTGGTGTGCAGCTCCACCTGCCGATCCGTGCTCGTCAGGAAGGTGAGGAACCGGGCGATACCCTTGTATTCTTCCGGCTTCTTGCCTCCCATCATCCAGAGCGACGCGCCGCCGATGATCGAGTTCTGCGGTGCGCCCGGCGCTTCGGGGTAATAGGGCATCTGCGCATTGCCGAACTCGAACTTGGCGTTGGCCTTGACGTTGCCGAAGAAGGCCGAGGACGTCAAGAAGATCGGGCACTCGCCCGAAGTGAAGCGCCCCTCGCCGGCATTTGTACGACCGGAGTAGTCGTAAGTTTTGTCCTTCTGCAACTCGACGAGGGTCTCCAAATGCTTGAGGTGCAGACCGCTGTTGAATTGGAGAACGGTGTCGAAGCCGTCCATGCCGTTGGCCTTGGTAGCGAGCGGCACATTGTGCCACGCCGAGAGCTGTTCGACGTTGACCCAGGTGACCCATGCGTTGGAAAAGCCGCAGCGATCGAACCCGGCGGCTTTGAGCTTTTTGGCTGCGTCGAACACCTCGGGCCACGTCTTTGGCGGCGCGTTGGGATCGAGGCCCGCTTTCTTGAACGCATCCTTGTTGTACCACATGACGGCGGACGACGAGTTGAAGGGCATCGACAGCATGTCGCCCTTCACCGTCGAATAGTAGCCTGTGACGGTTGGCAAGAACGCGTTGGGATCGAACGGCTCGCCGGCTTCTTTCATCAGTACGTGCACGGGTTTGACCGCGCCGGTCGCGGCCATCATCGTCGCTGTGCCGACCTCGAACACCTGCATGATGTGAGGGGCATTGCCCGCGCGGAAGGCTGCAATGCCGGCATTCATCGTGTCTGCGTAGCTGCCCTTGTAGGTGGGCACGATCTTGACGTCCGACTGGGTGGCATTGAAGTCTGTCGCCAATTTCACGACGACATCATTGTTTGCGCCTGTCAGGGCATGCCACCAATGAATTTCGGTCTGTGCGGCGGCGGGCATAATCGACAATCCAACGCTGACCAGCGTTGC
>JANOKV010000292.1:0-11457 GCA_031419415.1 Hyphomicrobiales bacterium
CCAGCTCGCGCCGGTCGAAGGCGATGACTGCCGGGGTGGCCGGTTTGTGTAGCGATGAAGAACCGTCGAGTGATGCCCCGCTGCGGGGGCGAAACGCTATCGGCTCGTGATCGCTCATGCGCGCCTCCTGGCTCGTGGTCGGGTGAAGATACGCCAACGCGCGCGGTACGCAAGGCGATGTCGTGGGCAGCGGCGGCTGGACCGCGGGCTTCCCAAGGCAAAAGGTCACGTCAAAGCAGAGGGCATACGGTGGGCGCTGCTCGGTTTGCGCCTCGCAAGGGTCACGGTTGGGTCAACGCCGCGCCGCAAACCTTCTTTAGTGAGAAGGTGTTGCTACGCCGACCGATACTGGACCGCACAGGCTCTGGATTCAGCCCCCCAGCCCACCGGAGCCAAGCATTTCGGTGTCGGTCGGCGGCAGCGATAAAAAAATCTGATGCAGCAATGCATGATCGATAAAGCCGGCCCGCAAAGGCCGGCTTTATGATTTGTCCAGTGCGCGTTGAAGGCGGGCAGCGTTAGGACTTGGCGGACCCGGAGCCCGAGCCTTTGGGGCCGCTCTTGCCCTTCTTCAGCGCTGAAATGCACTTGGAGCGGAAAGAGCGGCGCTCCTTGCCTTTGAGGCCCTTGGTGTCGGCCTGAGCCGAGCATTCGATACCTTCGGGCGTGCTGGCTTTCTTGGAGCCGCTCTTGCCGGGCGCCTTCGTGCCTGCTGCCGGTGCGCCAGCGGACGAGGCCGAGCCTGGGGCTTGCGCGAACGTGAGACCAGCCGACAGCACCAGCACAGCTGCGGCGGCCGACAACTTCGAAGCAATTGCGAACATTTCTCGCTCCTCTTGGGGATTACATCGCCAACGCATGAACACGGGGGGCAGGAAACAAGGTTAATGCACGACAAAACGGCAGGCCAGTGACATTTGCCGGTCCTGCCCGAATATCTGTTGGCCGAGCCAACAGTCAGCCCGCCTCACTAAACGCGCGCGCCTCGTTTCGGTTCGGGTCTTTCGCTGGGGGCTCAGCGAACCTACATCATGTCTAGGGCAGGCCGCATGGATGCCCATTGATCGAGGTCACGGTCACGGGTGCTGCTTCGGGGCATGTCGTGACGGGTGGAGGGTGAAACGCAATGAACATCGAGCAGTACACGGATCGCGCCAAAGGCTTCATTCAAGCCGCACAGAACCTGGCGCTTCGCGAGGGCCATCAACAGGTCGCGCCGGAACATCTTCTGAAAGTCCTGCTGGACGATCCCGAGGGCCTGGCATCGGGTCTGATTGGGGCTGCAGGTGGACGCGCCGCTCACGCTCTCGCCGGGGCCGAGCGGGCACTCGCCAAACGTCCCAAGATATCGGGGAGTGGTGCGGGCCAAGTCTATCTGTCGCCGGAATTGGCGCGCATCTTCGATCAGGCGGAAAAGATCGCCGAGAAAGCCGGCGATAAGTTCGTGACCGCTGAACGCCTGTTGCTGGCCATCGCGCTCGAAGGCTCGGGCGACGCCGCGACAGCGCTGAAGGATGCAGGCGTTACGCCCCAGACGCTGAACGGCGCAATCAACGACGTGCGCAAGGGCCGCACCGCCGACACCGCTTCTGCCGAGCAGGGTTATGATGCCTTGAAGCGCTATGCCCGCGATCTGACGGAAGCTGCTGCCGAGGGAAAAATCGATCCAGTGATCGGCCGTGACGAGGAGATCCGCCGGACAATCCAGGTGCTGTCGCGTCGGACCAAGAACAATCCCGTGCTGATCGGCGAGCCCGGCGTGGGCAAGACGGCGATTGCCGAAGGCTTGGCCCAACGCATCATCAAAGGCGACGTGCCCGAGAGCCTGAAGAACAAGAAGCTCTTGTCGCTCGACATGGGCGCGCTGGTGGCTGGCGCGAAGTATCGCGGGGAATTCGAAGAGCGGTTGAAAGCCGTGTTGAAGGAGATCGAGGCGGAGGCTGGCCGCGTCATCCTCTTCATCGACGAACTGCACACCATCGTCGGCGCGGGCAAAGCCGAGGGTTCGATGGATGCTGGCAATCTTCTGAAACCGGCGTTGGCGCGTGGCGAGCTGCACTGCATCGGCGCCACGACGCTCGACGAATATAGAAAGCACGTCGAAAAAGACGCCGCATTGGCGCGCCGGTTTCAGCCGGTGTTCGTCAATGAGCCCAATGTCGTGGATACCATCTCGATCCTGCGTGGCTTGAAAGAGCGCTACGAGCTGCACCACGGCGTGCGCATCACCGACAGCGCGTTGGTGGCGGCGGCGACGCTCTCCAACCGCTACATCACGGACCGCTTTCTGCCCGACAAAGCCATCGACCTGATGGACGAGGCAGCATCGCGCCTCAAGATGGAGATCGACAGCAAGCCCGAGGAATTGGACGTCATCGACCGTGATCTCATGCAGATGAAGATCGAGCGCGAGGCATTGAAGAAGGAAACCGATCCAGGCTCCAAGGAGCGCCTCGTCCGACTGGAAAAGTCGATCGCGGAGCTCGAGGAACAGTCCGATGTGATGACGCGACGCTGGGAAGCCGAAAAGGACCGCCTCGGCGCCTCGCAGAAGCTCAAGGAAGAGTTGGACGCCGCACGCACCGAATTGGCTCAGGCGCAGCGCCGCGGCGATCTGGCGAAGGCCGGTGAGATTGCCTATGGCCGAATTCCTGCGCTCGAGCGGCAGTTGAAGGACGCCGAAGCCGGTGATGGCAAGGGCACGGTGATGGTCGAAGAGGCGGTGACGCCCGATCACATTGCCGGCGTCGTTTCACGTTGGACGGGTGTGCCGGTCGACCGCATGCTCGAAGGCGAGAAGGAAAAACTCCTTGGGATGGAGAAAGCCATCGGCGCCCGCGTGGTCGGCCAAGTGGAGGCTGTCAAGGCCGTCTCGACGGCCGTGCGCCGCGCACGGGCGGGCTTACAGGACCCGAACCGGCCGATGGGCTCGTTCATGTTCCTGGGGCCAACGGGCGTTGGCAAGACGGAGTTGACCAAGGCGCTCGCGGGCTTTCTGTTCGACGACGAGTCGGCACTGCTGCGCATCGATATGTCGGAGTATATGGAGAAGCATTCGGTTGCGCGTCTCATCGGTGCGCCTCCGGGTTACGTCGGTTATGACGAGGGCGGCGCGTTGACCGAAGCGGTGCGCCGGCGTCCCTACCAGGTGATCTTGTTCGACGAGATCGAGAAGGCGCATCCCGACGTCTTCAACGTGTTGCTCCAGGTGCTCGACGACGGTCGCCTCACGGATGGCCAGGGCCGAACGGTCGACTTCAAGAACACGCTGATCATCCTGACGTCGAACGTGGGCGCGGAATACCTGGTGGCCGTCAAGGACGGCGGCGACATGGCGCCTGCGCGCGACTTGGTGCTGGCGGAAGTGCGCACCAAGTTCAGGCCCGAGTTCCTGAATCGACTCGACGAGATCATCGTCTTCCACCGGTTGGGGCGCAACCAAATGGGCCGCATCGTCGACATCCAGATGGATCGTCTTCGGTCGCTGCTGGCCGATCGCAAGATCAACCTGGAGTTGGACGATCAGGCCCGCACGTGGCTCTCCAACCAGGGCTATGAACCGGCTTACGGCGCGCGTCCCTTGAAGCGGGTCATTCAGCGCAACGTGCAAGACGCCTTGGCCGACAAAATATTGGCCGGCGACGTAAAAGACGGCGACACCGTGCGTCTCTCCGTGCGCGACGGCGCAATCTCGATCAACGGCGAGGCAGTCTCGCTGGCGGCGTGAGGTGGGGGCCTCTTCAGTGTGGCATCTTCTGCTGGAGCCCCGGCAATGAGCTCCGCGGCAGCGGGCCTCAGTGCCGGGATTTGTCCCGTCGGGGGTGGTAATCGTCCACCTGATACGGGTGCAAGTTCCGGACGGCCGCGCCTCGGGCGCGACCCTTCTGGAAACCGGGGGGAGGTCGGAGGCGCGGCGATCCAGCGCCGCGCTTTGGCTCGACGATGAGAGAGTGGGGTGCCTCCGCTGCTCGTCAGCCGCGCTTCTTCGTCTGCTGCCAGATGGCATAGCCGGTCGTCACGAGTGCCGTCAGGATCATCGTGCCCACGATGTCGGGCCGTTGAATGAGGCCCAGCCACATGTTGATCCCGACCCAATAGCCGCCGCGCGAGGTGAGCATGCTGTTCGTGACCAGGATAATGAAGACCACAGCCATCGTCAGGCCGATAGCGATTGCGACGTCGGTGAGTTTCTTGGTCAGTGGCGACATGGTGCAAATCCTCGTTCGGTGTTCGCTTTTCCGCAGTGATGCCAAAAAGTGAACGAGGTCTTAATCTGATTCGCACGCGCCCGGTGATGCCTCCGAAATGGAGTCAAGGCGCTGTGTCCATTCATGCACAGTGTCGCGGGCGCGGCTGCTGCGCTCAATAGGTCAGCGCGGCCTTGATGGCGATGAGTTCCGTGCGCCCGTCGGCATACTCTTCGTAGGAATGTCCGGACCGGCGATACCAATAGCGGCTGTTGGATTCGTCGGGCTCGAGCTTATGCAGACACGCGTGCAGCCAGCACGCCGTCGCATCGCCCTCGTGCTTCTGCACGATGGCGTGCGCGCCGTCCCAATCCCCGGCAACTGCGGCTTCGGCCGCTGCGATCAGCTCGTCGCGGAGCGCCATTCGTCGAACCCCTTTTGTCTGAGCGCGCACGACGGACAATCACCGCACCCATATCCCCAGGCGTGGCGCGCGCCGCGTTGGCCCAGATAACACGTCACCGTCTGCTCGAGAATGAGATCGACGAGAACCGCCCCGCCGAGCGCCTCGGCCATCCCCCACGTTTCCGCCTTGGTCTTCCACATCAAAGGGGTTTCGATGCCAAAGGGGCGATCCATCCCGAGCGCCAGGGATTTGCCCAGTGCTTGCAATGTCTCGTCGCGACAATCGGGGTAGCCGGAGTAATCCGTCTCGCACATGCCGCCGATCAATGTGGTGATCCCCCGCCGCCACGCCAGCGCCGCCGCATAAGTAAAAAACAGCAGGTTGCGGCCGGGCACGAACGTGTTGGGGAGCCCTGTCGCGCTCACCTCGAAGGCGACATCGCGCGTGAGGCTCGTCTCACTAATGGCCCCCAGAGTCGGCAGAGCGAGGAGATGGTCCGCGCCAATGCGCGCGCCCCAATGAGGAGCAATCGAAGGCAGCGCATTCAAGATCACCGAACGCTGCTGCAACTCGAGGCGATGCCGTTGCCCGTAATCGAACCCCACGGTCTCGACCCGGTCAAACCGCTCCAGCGCCCAGGCCAAGCAAACCGTGGAGTCCTGGCCACCAGAGAAAAGAACGAGAGCACGGCGGTCGGACATGAGGTTCCTTGGTTCGCGTCGGTATGTCGGGAGCCTGCGGCGGGGGCGTTCAGCGTTTGGCGGCGATGCCCGACACCATGCGGCCGCGTACTTCGGGGAGTGTCATCTCACGCGGATGGAAAACGCGCGACTCGAGAAAATGCCCCGTCAGTCGAAAACCATTGTCGAGGTCGTCAGGACCGGTGATTCCACCCTGCCGCCCGACGAGGAAGCCCGGCAAAGGCAGCAGCCGATCCCGATAGGGCTCGCCCGCCGAGGCCGACACGGCGCGCCCTGATTTGGGCGACACCCACACGAGGTTGTCGTTGCTGCCGGTCGCGGCGCAGTGGGACAGGTCCAGCCCGAAGCCCAACTCCGTCAGCAACCCCAACTCCCAGCGCACCATCAGGGCTGGCCAAACCGTCGCGTCGTCGAGGAAGCCCAGCACGAAGAGGGTGATTTCATAGAGGTTGGGGTGGGGGTCGCGTTCCGGCAGCAAGCGTGCCAACATCGCCATCGACGACAAAGCGGCCAGCGCCGCGCCATCGTGCATGACTTCCGCGCCGAACCCTCGACGCATTTCGAGGGTGAAAAACCCCAGCTGTTCGCTCAGCCGCGCTTTCCAAGTAACGTCGACGTGAGTCCCCGTCTGCAAAACAGGTCGCAGACGACGCGAACGACCGCCGTGAACCAGCCCGACGTGGCGACCGTGCGCGCGGGTGAAAATTTCGGCCACGGCGGCGGTCTCACCCTGGGGGCGTACCGAGAGGATCACGCCTTCGTCCGTCCAATCCATGGCCTCAGCGTTTCTGCCTAACGCCGCGTGCGGCGTCGGGACGTCAAATTTCGAGGGGTTTGCCGCGATTGCCGGGTTTGATCGAAGGCCCGCCGGGCACCTGCGAAACCATGCAGGGCGCACCACTGACCGCACATGCGTGCACACCTGCTGTCGACTTGGCGCAGAACGTCCGGCGTTTGTCTGCGAGTTGCCATCGCGTATAGGACCCGCCATGCTTGCGAGCTAGCGTCAGCCAACCCGCCATCGCCTTGCGACGCGCCTCGACTTGGGAGGTGGCGTCCTCGCCTGTCGCGTTGATAACCGGTTGGCAGGTGCGCACGGCGGCTCGGGCCGGATGGAACCCCAAGAGCATCACGGCCCCCGCACTCAGGATTGCGAGCCCAGTGCCCCAACGAACCGCGCCAGTCATCGCCATACGTCACTCCTTGGGAAATTCGAGGCCCATTTCCCGATAGCGCTCGGGATCGTTCTCCCAGTTCTCACGCACCTTCACGAACAAGAAAAGATGCACCGGTCGCTCGAACATGCGGGCGAGTTCGGCACGCGATTCCGAGGAGATCTGTTTGACGGTTTGGCCCTTCTCGCCCAGCACGATGCGTTTCTGGCTGTCGCGCTCGACAAAAACCGTCTGCTCGATGCGCACGCTGCCGTCGCGAAGCTCCTTGAACGCGGTGGTCTCGACCGTCGTCTGATAGGGCAGCTCGTCGTGCAGCAGATCATAGATGCGCTCGCGCGTGACCTCGGCGGCCGTCGCCCGCTCCGTCGAATCCGTGATCTCGTCCTCGGGGTAATGCCATGGGCCCACCGGCATGGTGTTTGCGAGCCAAGTCCGCAGGGCCGCGACGCCGCTGCCGCCCTCGGCCGAAATCATGAATGTCGAAGTGAAGGCCAGGCGTTGGTTGATCTTGGCTGAAAGGGCGAGAAGGCGTTCCTTCTTGCTCAGATTGTCGACCTTGTTGAGCACCAGAACGCGCGGGTTCTTCAAGGGCTCCAACCGCTCGAGGATGGCCGACGCTTCCTTGTCGAGCCCCTTTACGGCATCGATCACCAGCGCCACCACATCGGCATCGGCGGCCGCTCCTGCTGCTGCCTCCACCATCGCTCGGTCGAGCCGCCTTTTGGGGGCGAACAATCCGGGCGTGTCGATGAATA
Organism: Hyphomicrobiales bacterium; assembly: GCA_031419415.1. GTDB lineage: Bacteria > Pseudomonadota > Alphaproteobacteria > Rhizobiales > Hyphomicrobiaceae. The sequence goes on from JANOKV010000292.1 coordinate 7,225, forward strand.
TCAACTGTGATGCGCCCTCCATGGCGATGCCTCGCACGGGCACGCGCGTCGTCTGCACCTTGCGCGAAACGATGGCGATCTTGGTGCCGACGAGGGCGTTCACTAGGGTGGACTTGCCCGCATTGGGCGCCCCGACGATGGCGATGAAGCCACACCGGTGCTCTGGTGCTGCGGCCTCGCCAGGGCTCTTCGTTGCGGCTGTCTCCACGCGATCAACCACCGATCGTCCTCCATACACCTTCGCGGGCGAGCAGCGCCGTGGCTGCATTCTGTTCGGCGACCCGTTTGCTGGCGCCCGTCCCGCGGACCGGCGCGCGGCCCGTGATCCGCACTTCAGTCGTGAAGACCGGGGCATGATCGAGGCCACTTCGACTGATCTGTACGTATTCGGGCAGGGCCAAACCCTGGCCTTGCGCCCATTCCTGCAGGGCAGACTTGGCGTCGGTCACACTCTCCGGCAAGGCCTCGAGCATCGGTCGCCAGACACTGCGAACCACGCCTTTGACCACATCATAGCCGGCTTCGACGAAAATTGCCGCCAATAGCGCTTCGACGGCGTCGGCGAGGATCGTATCCTTGTCGCGCCCGCCGCTTTCTTCTTCCGATGGCGAAAGCCGCAGCGCCTGACCCAGTTGCAGATTGCGGCCGACTTTGGCGCAGGTTTCCCGGCGGACGAGACGATTGAAACGCTTCGCCAGCTCCCCTTCGCTGGCCAGCGGATCCAACTCCACGAGCAGCTCCGCGATCGTCAGGCCGAGCACGCGATCACCGAGGAATTCCAGCCGCTCGTTGTCCTGAGGTGTACCGCGCTCCGTCCGGGTACTGGCGTGCGTGAGCGCGCGTTCGAGCGTCGCGCGGTCCTGAAAGGTATAACCCAGCGCGGTCTCGAGCCCTTTCGTCGAACGTGCCCGAGCCAAGGCCGGATCTCCCTATCTGACGATCTTGCCGATGCGCGTCCAGCGCGTGTCGATCGGCCACCGCCACGGCTTCCAGAGCGAAGCTGCCGGATCGTCCGACGCGACGGAGAAAAAGATGATATCGGCGCGGCCGACGAGGTTTTCGAAGGGCACGAACCCGACGCCACCCGCTTTCAGCGGCACTCGGCTGTCCAGCGAGTTGTCGCGATTGTCGCCCATCATGAAATAGCTGTTGGCGGGCACTTTGAAAATTTCGGTGTTGTCCGAGGACCCGTTCGTTTCCACATCCAAGACGTGGTATTTGACGCCATTGGGTAGCGTTTCCTCGTAGCGCGTGGTGCTGCGCGCGCGGCCATACTCGTCGATCCCCTCGAAGCGCGACACCTCGCGGCGCGGGATCTCCTGCCAATCGGGCGAACCGGCCGTCTTGATGAAGAGGGCGCCGTTGCGCATCCGCACCTCGTCGCCCGGCAGGCCGATGAGCCGCTTGATATAATCGGTCGAGTTGTCGCGAGGCAGCTTGAATACGATCACATCGCCGCGCTTGGGTTGGCTGGCGAAGACGCGACCAGAGACGATGTTGAGGCCCCAGGGGAACGTATAGCGGCTGTAGCCATAGGCCATTTTGGACACGAACAGATAATCGCCGATCAGCAGCGTCGACTGCATCGAACCGGAGGGGATGTTGAACGGCTGATAGAGAAACACGCGCACGACGAAGGCGATGATCAACGCGTGCACGAAGATGGTGACGACTTCGCGCAGGCCGCCGTCTTTGGCCTTAGTCGTCCGAGATCCGAACCGCATTCACATCTTTCCTGACCTCGGCGCCACCGAGGCGCAGGCTTGATCAGCCGCCCCTATAGCTGGTCCTCGGCATCTGGGCAATTGCGGACCCTGGGTCGAAGCGAGCAGACATGCCGCAGGCTGGGGTTTGGGGCTCCGGTTGCGTCGTCAGCGGGCCAGATCTTTGCGGGGCACGGCCGAAATGATGACGATCGCCTGCGCCATGGGGTATTCGTCGGTAATCGTCAAATCGATGCGCGCGTCGCAGCCCGACGGTGTGAGGCGGGCGAGATGGGCGGCCGCCCCTCCCGTCAGCACCAGCGTCGGGCGTCCCGAGGGCAAGTTGACGACTCCCATGTCGCGCCAGTAGACCCCCTGCCGCAGCCCGGTGCCCAGCGCTTTGGAACAGGCTTCTTTCGCTGCGAAGCGTTTGGCATAAGAGGCGGCCCGCTCGGTGCGCCGGTCGGATTTGGCACGCTCGGTCGTCGTGAAGATCCGGTCGAGGAACCGCGCGCCGAATCGTTCCAGCGTCGCCTCTATGCGTCGAATGTCGGTGATGTCATTGCCGATGCCCAGGATCACGACGCGGCTCCGACCTGAGCGGAACGCGCCGCGTCCATCAAGGTGCGCATGCGCTGGATGGCGGGACCGAGCCCGGTGAAGATCGCTTCCCCGATCAGAAAATGGCCGATGTTGAGCTCCACCATCTCCGGCATCCGGGCGACGGCTTGCACCGTGTCGAAGGTGAGGCCGTGCCCGGCATGCACTTCGAGGCCCGCTGCTGCCCCCATCCGTGCGGCGCTGGCCAGCCGCGCGAGTTGGCGATCGACAGCGGCCAGATCGCCATCCAGTGCGAGTTCGCAGTACGTGCCGGTATGCAGTTCGACGATATCGGCGCCGAGCTTGGCGGAGGCTTCGATGGCTCCCGCATCGGGTTCGATGAAGAGCGACACGCGAATGCCCGCTCCTTTCAATCGCTGCACGAAATTCGTCAGATGAACCGCACCCCCGACCACATCGAGGCCGCCCTCAGTCGTGCGTTCTTCACGCTTCTCGGGAACGAGGCAACAGGCGTTGGGCGTATGGCGCAACGCGATCGCCAGCATCTCTTCCGTCGCGGCCATTTCGAAATTGAGGGGCCGCGTGATCTCCGCTTTCAGCCGGGCGATGTCGGCGTCGCGGATATGCCGGCGATCCTCGCGCAGATGGGCCGTGATGCCGTCGGCGCCGGCGGCAATGGCGAGGTGCGCGGCTCGCACGGGATCGGGATGGACCCCGCCCCGCGCATTGCGAACGGTAGCGACGTGATCGATGTTGACGCCGAGGCGGAGGGAGCGCGTGGAGTGCGTAATCATGCAAGACCCGGTAATTGGGGTGGGGTTGGCGACAAGATAACAAAGCTGTATCTATAGTAACAGGACAATGCCTGGGGATCGTTGGCATCCCGGTTGCTGGCAGGTACGAGAGCAATGATCGCACAGATAGACAATGTTGCCGAGGCGGCTCAGAAGTTACCGATAGGCGAACGGATTCGACTGGTCGAAATCCTCCTTCAGTCTCTCAACCAGCGGAACCACGAAATCGACCAAGTTTGGTTTGATAAGTGTGAACGTCGCCTCGATGCCTACGAGCGCGGCGAAATGGCGGCATTGGAGGCCGCCGATGTTCTGGCCAAGCATCTGAAAACATGAATGTTCGCTTCCTTTTGGAGGCTGCCGTCGAGTTTGGTGGAGCAATAGACTATTACAATGAACGCAGAGTAGGGCTGGGCCAGGAATTCGCCATCGATGTGCAGAACTGTATTGCGCGATTGACGGAATAACCCAACGCATGGCGCAGCGTTGGCCGCCAAACCAGGTGTAATCAGCTCAACCGCTTTCCATTCGGTCTCGTCTACTCCGTTAGACAAACCGAGATCTTAATCGTTGCCGTTATGCATTTGCATCGAAAACCGGGGTATTGGCGCGATCTGCTCACGGCCCCATGATTTCCTGAATCCGATGGCTGTTTCGGTCCTTCAACGACCAATCAGTCGAACCACCGTTCGGCCCCGCTGACGACGGGTTTCGCCCTGAGGCCATTGATGATGCTGGTCAGATGGGTGAGGTCCCAAACCTCCAGTTCGACCAGCATTTCGGTGTAATCGCCACCGCGCCTCACCATGCGCAAGTTGTCGATATTGCCGTCCGCCTCGCCGATCACCTGGGCGATCTGCGCCAGCGTGCCAGGCTCGTTGAGCACTGTGACCTTCAGCTTTGCCGGGAACCTGTCCGGCGCGTCGGAATCGATGTCCCAGGTCACGTCGATCCAGCGCGCATGCTCGAAGTCCTTGAGCCGCGGCGAATGGATTTGGAAAATGCGAATGCCTTCGCCCGGCATCAATACGCCCACGATGCGGTCGCCCGGCACGGCTCCCCCCGGTTCGAAGGTGACCGGCACGTCGTTGCGCAGACCGCGCAGCGCGATGCCCTGTTCGGTCGAGGCGTCGGTCTCAGCCGTTTCGGTCAGATCACGGGGGGTGGCGTTGCCG
>JANOKV010000293.1:0-3867 GCA_031419415.1 Hyphomicrobiales bacterium
CGACCGGGCGGCGCCGGTGACGCGACGCGTAGGGCGCAATAGCGCAGCGTAGTGCGCCGGAGGCGGGGTGACGTCGGTTCACGTGAGGCGCTGCGTTCGGAGGCGGCGCAATACGCCAAGAGGCTATTGCGCCCTACGGGCTGCGCGGGTGTTACCCGACTTGACTTCCAGACTCGCGACCGGGCGGCACGGGTGGACGCGACGCGTAGGGCGCAATAGCGAAGCGTATTGCGCCGGAGGCAGGGTGGAGCGGGTGCGCGTGAAGCGTTGCGGTCGTGGTCGGCGCAATACGCCCAAGAGGGCTATTGCGCCCTACGGGTTGCGATGCGTGTCTCCCCCTACTCCCCCACCACAAGAGGGCTATTGCGCCCTACGGGTTGCGATGCGTGCCCCCCCCCTCACTCCCCCACCAAATGCCGCGTCGCCACCGGATACACGCCTTCCTGCCCCAGCATCCACACGCGCATCCCATCATTGCCGAACAGCGGGGCAAAGGCGGCATCGAGGACGTTGAGGCCGCCGGTGAAGGCGCCGAAGGCGGGGAGGATGAGGCGGCGGCCGTTGCCGACGAAGCAGGGGCGGCGGAGCGTGTGGCCGTAGATCGACAGGCGCGCGGCGGGATGCAGGTGGGCCGCGATCTCGTGCGTCGCGAGACCGTCGAAGGGGGCGTGCTGGAGTTTCAAGCCGCCCAGCACGATGCGATCGACGACGGTGCCGCCCAGCAGCGCGCAGATGTGGGGATCGTGGTTGCCGGTCACCCAGATCCACTCGCGGCCCTCTTGCAGGATACGCAACGCTTCGCGGTCGCCGGCATCAATGCGATCGGCGGCGCGTTCGTCGTGGAAACTGTCGCCGAGCGCGATGACGCGGCGGGGGTCCCAGCGGTCGATCAAGACGGCCAGCCGCGACAGGGTTTCGCGCGTGTCATAGGGCGGCACGAACTGGCCGCGCGCGGCATAAGACGAGCCCTTCTCGAGGTGCAGGTCAGCGATGATGAGCGTCGACTCCGCCGGCCACCACAACGCGCCCGACATGTCGGCCACCAGCGTCTTGCCGCCGACGGAAATCGGCTGCGCTTCGTAGTCGGTGATGTTGGCCCGTTCGGGTTTCATCTCGAGCATCGGTCATCCCCCGTCCATGGCGTCGCGAAGGAGACGGTCTGTCGCCTCGCGCAACATCGCTTCACGGGCCTCCCCGTGGATCGTCTCGCGGCCCAGCTCCACCAGAATGGGAACCGACAGCGGTGACGGACGCGACAACGCGATATGCCTGATACGCCCTTTGATTCGCGTCAAGAACGCCATCAGGCGGGCAATGTCCAACAAACCCGTCGCCGCGTCCGTAAAGGCTGCCGCGAGCAGAACGTGGCCCGGGTCGTGACGGCGCAGCACGTCGAAGATGAGGTCTGAGGAAATGGTGAGCTGGCGGCCGGTTTTCTCGCGGCCGGGATGGCGGCGCTCGACGAGGCCGGAGATGATGGCGCAGTGGCGGAACGTGCGGCGCATCAGGCTGGTTTCGGCGAGCCAGGCATCGAGATCATCGCCCAGCATGTCCTCGGCGAGCAGGGACTCGAGGTCCAGACGACCGTCGGCGATCAACGCGGAGAGATCGGCGAGGCCCCAGATGGCGAGCGCGTAATCGCTGGCGGTGAAGCCGAGCGGTTTGGCGCCGAGGCGTTCGAGGCGACGCGTCAGCAGCATGGCCAGCGTCTGATGCGCGTTGCGGCCCTCGAAGGGGTAGATGACCAGAAAATGCTGCGCGCCGCGTGGGAAGGTTTCGATCAGCACGTCGGTGGCGGCCGGAATGACGGAGTGGCGCCGTTGCAAGGCGAGCCAGTCGGCAACGGAGGCCGGCAGTTTCGGCCATGCCGCGGGATCGGCCAGCATGGCGCGCACGCGGCTGGCCAGATGCGTCGACAGCGGGAAGCGGCCGCCGGGATAGCTCGGAATGATCGGGTCACTCGACGTGGCGCGGGAGACGTAGACTTCGGTTTCGCGGTGGCCCTCGTAGCGCACGATCTCGCCAGCGAACACGAACGCGTCGCCCGGTTTCAGCTCGCCCGCGAAGTATTCGTCGATCTCGCCCAGGATGCGCCCGCCGCGCAGCGCGAGGGGTTGGCCGGAGGCCGGACGACCCGAACGTGAGCGGCCGGAACGCACACCGCCGCTGCGTCCGACGAGGCGCACTTTCAGCATGGGGCTTTCGACGATGGTGCCCGCGTTCATGCGATAGGTTTGCCGAATACGAGGATGCGCGATGCGATAGCGGCCGTCGTCGTCACGCACGAGGCGGGCGAAGCGTTCGTAACTGCGCAGCGCGAAGCCGCCCGTCGCCGCCAGATCGACGACCCGATCGAAATCGGTGCGGGTGAGGTCCACATAAGGTAGCGCCGTGCGCACTTCGGCGAAGAGTGCGTCGGTTGCAAACGGCGCACCGCACGCCATGCCCAGCACATGCTGCGCCAACACGTCGAGCGTGCCCGTGCGATTGATGACGGCGTCTTGTGTGCCAGCCATTGCGGCATCGAGCGCGGCGCGACATTCCAGAACTTCGAAGCGATTGCTCGGCACCAGCAGCGCGCGCGACGGCTCGTCCAGGCGGTGGTTGGCGCGGCCGATGCGTTGGATGAGGCGGCTCGCGCCCTTCGGCGCGCCGACGTTGATGACGAGATCGACGTCGCCCCAGTCGATGCCCAAATCCAGCGTCGAAGTGCACACGACGGCGCGCAATCGACCAGCGGTCATGGCCGCTTCGACCTTGCGCCGCTGGGCGACATCGAGCGAGCCGTGATGCAGCGCGATCGGCAGGTTGGCGTCGTTGACCTGCCACAGCGCGTGGAACATCAGTTCGGCCTGCATGCGCGTGTTGACGAACACGAGCGCGAGTTTGTGAGCCGTAATGGCATGCAGGATGTCGCCCACCGCATAGCGCGCCGTATGGCTTGCCCAGGGCAGTTCAGCGTCGCTCTCGAGCAAGCGAATGTCGGGCACGGCGCCGCCTTTGGCTTCCACCAGGTCGGCGAGCAGGATGTGGCTCTCCGGCGTCGTCTGCGGTGTCAGCCACGCGCGTAGTTCGGTCGGGCGCGCGACGGTCGCCGACAAACCGGTGACCACGAGCCCCGGCGCCAGCGTGCGCAGGCGCGCGAGCCCCAAGGCCAGCAAGTCGCCGCGCTTGGAGGGGGCCAGCGCATGCAATTCGTCGAGGATCACGGTCTCGAGGCCAGAGAAAAGCCAGGCGGCCTCCTCGCTCGCGAGCAGCAGGGAGAGCTGTTCGGGCGTCGTCAACAAAATCTCGGGCGGGTTGACGCGCTGGCGTTGGCGGCGACCGACGGGCGTGTCACCGGTGCGGGTCTCCACGCGCACGGCCAAGCCCATCTCTGCGATGGGCGTGAGCAAGTTGCGTGCGACGTCGACCGCCAACGCCTTGAGCGGCGAAATATAGAGCACCGACAGTCCCGAGCCGCGACGGTCCGCGCGGGGTGGCTTGGCGGTGAGCGCAATCAAGCTGGGCAGAAAGCCGGCGAGCGTTTTGCCCGCTCCCGTCGGCGCAATGAGCAGAGTCGGGCGTCGCGCGCGCGCTTGCGCCAACAGCGCCAACTGATGCGCGCGCGGCTCCCAACCGCGCGCGGCAAACCAACCGGCGAAGGGCTCAGGCAAGGCGGTGTCGATGGCGATGGGTGGAGAGGCCAGCATCACCTTCCTCCGTCATCCCGGAAACGTGAGGCCCCTTGTCCGAACGGTATCCGGGACCCAGCGATGGATGTGTGCGCTGCACTCGATATCGTGTCCTGCGGACGCTTCTTGCGCTGGGTCCCGGCGCTCGTCGCGGCGCGCGGTTGCGCAGTGGGCAACTGAAGCGCACAGAGCG
>JANOKV010000294.1:0-2290 GCA_031419415.1 Hyphomicrobiales bacterium
CCCGAATCTAATTGTATTCCCTCACCTCTGATCATGGGCGCGTAGAAGTCGGTCTCGAGCAACCGCGCGCGGGCCCGCCAGACGTTAAAATACCGGTAGCGGCGGGCCTCATACAACAGGAAGACGCTGACGAGGAGCCCAACCAGAACGAGCGGCAAAGGTGATGCTTCCGTGGTGCTGTAGGTCACGGATAGGGCTATGCCCGTAGTGACGACCGCCCAATTCGTCGTGCTGTCGAGACGTGTGCGCCAGACGGTACTGCGGTAGACCTCGCCTCGGTAGAGATGGGCGAGGGCGCCAATCTCCGCCGCGCTAAACTCGCGTCGCGGAACCGCAGGGCGGGGAAGTTCATCTGTATCGGGTAACGCCATGATCGCGATCCTCAGGCCAGGGGTCGGGACGGGCAACCACTATAGAGTGGATTTGTATTGGGCTTTGGGGAAATTGAAAGCGGACGCGGCGCATCCGAGCAGGAAGGCGGGAGTGTGGACTATCCCGGGTTGAGTGGAGACCCACGCGATCTTGTCAGTGTATGTTCACGCTCCTCCGGCTGGCGGCGATCGTTCCATCGCACACGCAGTACCCGCGGAGAGTACTCTTTGATGGCGAGAGATTTCCAGGTCAGCGACTCGTGCTGGGCCCGATAGGTGATGTCGAAGTCACCCGCCCCCAGCGTCTCCTGGCACGTACTGGCGAGAACGAGTTCCCGTGTTGATGCACTGTCAACCACCAAGTACTTTCCGAGCGAAGAGCCGATGCTGTTCGGCAATTCCTGCCGAGCGCATCGGGGTCCCCGCGCATCAGGTCATCGCAGTCGGCTCGGCATAGAGCAGCTCAAGAACACGTTCCATCCCGCAGCCGACGAACCGCCATGTTACACCCACGACCAAACTCTGGCTTGGCTGGCGCTCACGGGAGCGTCGCGCTACCGTCTCGGCGCTGTTGACCCATCTCGGACATCGAGAGTTTCGCAAGCAAATTGGTTTGTCTTCGACGCAAGCGAGGGGGAGGAATCAAACTTCGCCAGTCGTTCCGCTGCGGAGCGCCAATATTTACCGTCGTGGTTCCGTATGACCTCAACAAGCGGGTGGCCATTTGGTCCCAGCCTCGGGCATCCCCGATTCCGAGAAGCCTGACCGGAAAGGTGCTACACTTCGTCGAGAGGCACCTGTGAATAGCGCCAAAATCCCGGAGGCGATCACACCGATACAAATCAAGCTCGACCACGGCTTTGCCGATCTCGGCGACGTTAGCCTCCACTATGTCACAGCAGGCCAAAGCCCCACCGTAGTCCTCATACACGGTTGGCCGCAAACTTGCTTCATGTGGCGCGAGATCATTCCGGGACTGGCGAGACACTATCGCGTGATCGCACCCGATCTCAGGGGCCTCGGCGACAGCTCGCGGCCCGTCACTGGCTACGACAAGAAGACTATGGCCAACGACATCTGGCGGCTCGCGCATGACGTGCTCGGGGAGAAGCGCTTCTTCGTCGTCGGCCACGACTGGGGCGGCCCTATCGCGTTTGCGCCTGCGGCCCAGTATCGCGCGCGGCAGTCCGCCGCCTTGCCAACTTCGATGCTCCGGTTCCGGGCGATGGCACGCCGGTAATGTTCAACAACCGCTGGCATCACGCGCTTCACTGCGAGCTTGATTTGCCAGAGCCGCTTACCGCCGGTCGTGAAGATGTCTATCTCGGCTTCTTCTACCGCTACTGGGGTGCTCGCCCCGACGCAATTTCGCTTGAGGCGCAGCAAGAGTACATTCGAGCCTACCGTCTTCCGGGAGCTATGCGTGCTGGCTTTAATGTCTATCGCGCAACCGTGCAGGACGTCTCCGACAACGAGGCGTTCCTGAAGCGTGACGGCAAGCTCAAAATGCCCGTGCTCTGCTATGGCGGGCCGCATGGCCGGGGCCGCAGCATGGGCGCAATCGAGTCGTGGCGGCGTGTCACCGAAGATGTCCGCGGCGGCATCGCGGACGGATGCGGCTACTGGATCCCTGAGGAACGGCCACAGTGGGTGATCGACGAGCTCCTGGTTTTTTTCGGCGAGGCGCGTGCAACTGACTGACTGCGGCACGCCGCAGGCACGCTCGAAGTCAAGCCGGCGCGCGGGAAATGTACGTGGATGTCGCCGCCAGGCGTTTTCCGCTCGGTTGGGCCGATCTACTGCGGGTTGGGCCAGGGGAAACGGATATTGCCGTCGCGCAAGCCCGCCAGGACCACCTCGATCCCACCGGACTTGATCATCCATTCCAACCGGTGATCGCGATATTCCCGCACCTTTCG
>JANOKV010000295.1:0-9452 GCA_031419415.1 Hyphomicrobiales bacterium
TCCCGCATATAGGCGCTGCGTTGCGTTGTCTCGGTGCGCCGATTCTCGGACAGGAACTGACGTGATCAGGTTGCAGAACGTGGGGCTCAAGTACGGTCGTGGACAGGAAATCCTGCACGACGTGAGCTTTCATCTACGCCCGGGCTCTTTCCACTTTTTGACCGGCCCCTCGGGCGCGGGAAAATCGTCGCTGCTGCGCATGCTGTTCATGTCCCAGGCGCCCAGCAGCGGAACCGTCACGCTGTTTTCGCAGAATGTCACCCGCATCGATACCTCGAACCGATCGCGTCTGCGGCGGCGCATCGGCATCGTGTTCCAGGACTTCCGCCTGCTCGATCATATGACCACCTGGCAGAATGTGGCGCTGCCGTTGCGCGTCGTCGGAAAACGCGAATCGGACTATCGCGAGGACGTGACCGACTTGCTGCAGTGGGTTGGCCTGGGCGAGCGAATGGACCATTATCCGTCGGTGCTGTCGGGCGGTGAAAAGCAACGCGCGGCCATCGCGCGCGCGGTGATCGGCAAGCCCGAGCTGCTGCTCGCCGACGAGCCGACGGGTAACGTCGATCCGGGCATGGCGCGTCGTCTTCTGCGTCTCTTCATCGAACTCAACCGCCTCGGCACGTCGGTCGTCATCGCTACTCACGACCATCAGTTGATGGCACAATACAAGGCACCCCGGCTGGAGCTGCACGACGGATATGTCCGGATCGTTTGACAGACCGCCATTGGGGGGATCTCTTCCACCGCCCCAAGACCCCCGCAATCGATTGCGGCGCGAGGGCTGGACGGGTCCCAATACCGGCATTGCCAGACCGCATCAGCCGGCCTATCCCGAGCACACGCCTTACAACGCTCCGATCAGTGACCCCCGCCCGACCAGCTCCCCGCCACACGCGGAGTTCGATTACCCGCCCGGCGATCCGGACCGCACGCAACGGCCGGTCTCGGGTGGCGCGGGACCCTATGCGCCCGGTGACAGCGGTTTGAGGGCAGAGAGCCGGCAGCCGGCGCGCTCGAGCCCCCAGGTCGGCCAGGCGCCGATTGTGCCAGCCAGCTCCGTCACCTCCAATTCGCTGACCCTCGTCATATCGATCATGTGTTTTCTGGCCTGTTTGACGGCCGGCGCCGTCTACATGATCCATCAGGCCGCTTCCGCCTGGCTGCATGACATCGCCAGCGAAATCACTGTCCAAATCGAACCCCGCGACAAGGTCGATACGGACCGCATCGTCAAGGACGTGACGACGTTTTTGGCCAAACAGAACGGCGTTCGGACGGTCCGACCATTGTCGCTCGACGACTCGGCGTCCCTCATCGAGCCGTGGCTCGGTAGCTCGGAAGGATTGAAAGCGCTTCCCGTCCCGCGCCTAGTCGCCATCGAGGTGGATCGCGCCAAGCCCCCCGATATCGTGGCGCTGCGTCGCGATCTGGTCGCTCAATTCCCCAAAGGGGTGGTGCTCGACGATCATCGCCACTGGCAGCAGCAAATCCGCACGGTGACCCGCTCGCTCGCCTTGGGCGGAATAGCCATCCTGATCTTGGTCGCGGCCGCCACCATCGCCATCATCGTGTCAGCAGCGCGCAGCGCGATGGCATCGAACCGAGAAATCATCGAGGTGCTGCACTTCGTCGGCGCGACTGACCGGTTCATTGCTGGCGAATTCGAGCGTCATTTCCAGCGGCTGGGCGTGCGCGCGGGTCTGGTCGGCGCCGTCTCGGCGATGCTGGTCTTCCTGTTGATGCCCAGTTTCATGGAGCTGCTCGGCGGCGGCGCCGTGACCATGGCCGAGTTGCAGCGCCTCATTGGAACGGGAACGCTGGATGCCATGGGCTATGGCGTCCTGGTCATCGTCGTGTTCGTCATCGCGACCCTGTGCCGCCTCACATCGCGCTTCGGCGTCTTCCGCATCCTCAACAGCCAGCATTGAACCCGCCGAACGAAGGCTTGACCCGGACCTGCGATTATCATGATCGCCGAAATTTCAGATGGGCGGCGCGCGACGAGCCGATGGTGTATGCTATCGGAGTCGACACTCGTGATGGGCCTCGGGTCTGTCACGTTGCTCCGCGCCAGAGTTTGCCGTCATGCCTCGAATGCGCTCAGCAATCGTCTCGTTCGTGATCATCGCCATGTCGGCGTTCGTGGGAGGGTTTTGCCTGTTTGCGAACCGCGTCGGCTATCATAGTCGCATCGTCGTGGCCCCCGCCGACGCCGTGGTCGTCTTGACCGGTGGCGAAGATCGCATCGCGGCCGGATTGCACCTCGTTGAACACCGCTATGGCCACCGGCTGCTCGTATCCGGCGTCAATCGCACCATCGGATCGCCACTCGACCTCAGCCGCAAGATCGGTGGCAATGCCGCCATCTACCGATGCTGCGTCGATATCGGTCATGATGCACTGGACACCATCGGCAACGCCGATGAAGCCCGCGCCTGGGTGAAAGCCAAGGGGTTTCGCAGCCTGATCGTCGTCACGTCGAGCTATCATATGCCGCGCAGTCTGGCGGAATTCGCCATTGCCATGCCGACTGTAAAACTCATTGCATACCCCGTACCGAGCCGGCATTACCACTTGACCGATTGGTGGCGGCACCTGCCCACGGCCCGTATGTTGCTCGGCGAATATACCAAGTACCTGTTGTCGATGACCCGACTTGCCTTTGTTCGCCTCAAAGAGACGATCGAGACGTCCTTTGCTGCGCGCCTGGACAGCAACCCGCCGCGTGCGATTTGAGGCCTGCCCCTTCATGATGCTTCGCTCGATCGCGTTTGCCGCAGCGTTCTACCTGTCCACGGCGGTCTTCCTTCTGCTCGGCAGTTGGTTGCTGATAGCGCCACGACGTTGGGCCATGCAGGGTTTGCGCATCCACGGCCTGTTCTGCCTGGGCCTCCTCCGGACCATCTGTGGCACGCGTCTCGAGGTGCGCGGTCACGACAAGATGCCCAAAGGTGCGGTTCTGGTCGTCGCCAAGCATCAATCGGCATGGGACACTTTCGCGCTCGTGCCGCTGTTTACCGACCCGGCCATCGTGCTGAAGGACGAGCTGAAATGGATTCCGTTCTACGGGTGGTTCTGCCTCAAGTTCGGGCACATCTTGGTTCGTCGTGATCGCGCCTCCGTCGCCTTGAAACACATGCTGGCGGATGCTGCCGGCAAGGGCGCACAGGGCCGCCAAATCGTGATCTTCCCCGAAGGCACCCGTCGCGCACCCGGCGCTGAGCCCGATTACAAACCCGGCTACGTCGCGCTTTATGAACGCCTGGGCGTTCCGTGTGTGCCTCTCGCATTGAATTCGGGCCTCTACTGGCCCCGACGCAGTTTGGCGCGCTTTCCAGGTGCGATCATCGTCGAATTGCTCGATCCCATTCCGCCGGGACTGTCGCGCACCGAGTTCCGCCTCCGGTGCCAGACGGCGATCGAAGAGGCCACGCAGCGCCTCATCGAGGAGGCGGCGGCTTCCTCGTGTCCACCACCGAGCGCCGGATCCGCTCTGGCTAATATCGAGGCTCACAAGGTGCGGACCGGGGCTCACTGAGAATGAGAACGTTAATAGAACATTTCTTGACTCCGCGCCCGCGAAAGCCTATCTTCGGACGGTAGGCAACTCAGGTCATCGTGGTCCAAATGCCGTCGCACGCCGCTCCTCTCCCAGCGATCTCCGACTACATCTGGGATCAGAAATATCGCCTGAAGGGCGACGATGGAGCCGCGGTCGAGGCCACGCTGGCCGATACGTGGCGGCGGGTGGCGGAGGCGGCGGCGACAGTCGAGGAAAAGCGCGCGCGGCAGGTCTGGGCCGACCGCTTCTTCGAGGCCATGAACGATCTGGCCTTCCTACCTGCCGGGCGCATCATTGCCGGCGCCGGAACGGGGCGCACGGTCACGCTTTTCAACTGCTTCGTCATGGGGCGGATCGCCGATGACCTCGGCTCCATCTTCGACAGTGTGAAGGAAGCAGCCCTCACCATGCAGCAGGGCGGCGGTATCGGACACGACTTCTCGACGCTGCGGCCCTCGGGCGCGCTCGTGCGCAGCGTAGGGGCCGGGGCATCGGGTCCGGTGAGCTTCATGGACGTGTGGGATTCCATGTGCCGCACCATCATGTCGGCGGGGCAGCGCCGTGGCGCCATGATGAGCACGATGCGGTGCGATCATCCCGACATCGAGACCTTCATCGACGCCAAAGCCGACCCGGGCCGCCTGCGCAACTTCAATCTGTCCGTACTGGTCACTGATGCCTTCATGGCCGCTGTCCGCGCCGACGCCGACTGGAGCCTCGTGTTCGAGGGCCGCGTGTTTCGCACCGTGCGCGCCCGCGACCTGTGGGCGCGGATCATGCGCGCGACCTACGATTATGCCGAACCCGGCGTCATCTTCATCGACCGCATCAACGCCCGTAACAACCTCGCCTACGCCGAGGAGATACACGCCACCAACCCCTGTGGCGAGCAGCCGTTGCCGCCCTATGGCGCCTGCCTTTTGGGATCGATCAATCTCGCGCGCCTCGTGACCAAGCCCTTTACCGCCCATGCCGCGCTCGACGAGGCCCGCCTCGAAGCCCTCGTGCCGATCGCAGTGCGCTTCCTCGACAATATCATCGATGTGTCAGGCTATCCGCTCGCCGCGCAACGACAGGAGGCCCTGGCCAAGCGCCGCATCGGTCTGGGCGTCACGGGCCTGGCCGACGCGCTGATCCTCTGCGGCGTCTCCTATGGCAGCCCTGAAGCCCGCACACTTGCCGGCCGCTGGATGGGCCTCATCGAACGTGCGGCTTATCTCGCCAGCGCCGACCTCGCCGCCGAGAAGGGCGCCTTTCCCCGCTACGAAGCGGGACCGTTTCTGGCGTCCCCCAATGTGGAGCGCCTGCCGCTCGACGTGCGCGAAGCTATCGGTCGGCACGGCATGCGCAACGGTTGCCTCACCAGCATCGCGCCGACGGGAACCATTTCGCTGCTCGCCGGCAATGTCTCGAGCGGCATCGAACCGGCATTCGATTTTCGCTATCAGCGGCGCATCCGCGAACCCGATGGCGTGCGCGAAGAATGGGTCGAGGACTACGCCTACGCCCTGTTTCGCCGGATGCACGGGCCTGACACTCCCCTACCTGCGGCCTTCGTCACCACCGCCAATCTGCTCCCCAGCCAACATTTGGCGATGCAGGCCGTGCTGCAGGCGCACGTCGACAGTTCGATTTCCAAGACGATCAACTGTCCCCAAACGCTGCCGTTCGAGGCTTTCCAGGATATCTATCAGGAAGCCTATGACCTGGGCCTGAAGGGCTGCACGACATTCCGGCCCAACGACATCACGGGCTCGGTGCTGACGTCGCCGGCCGTCGTCGCGGAACAACCGACAAGCGCAGCGCCAGCCGTCTTCGCCAGGAGTTCCGCGCTGGTTGGCCCACCTCCTTCGGTCAGCACGGCCGGTGTGGCCAGCACCTCCCGCAGCGGGACGGCCTCCGTGCACGGCTCCGGCGTCGTCTACATGATGGCGCCTCTCGAGCGCGAACCCGTCCTGTCGGGCTTCACCTACAAGCTCAAGTGGGCCAGCAGCGATCACGCCATCTACGTCACCCTCAACGATATCGAGCAGGATGGCCGGCAGCGGCCGTTCGAGATTTTCATCAACACGCGCAATCTCGAGCACTATGCCTGGACGGTCGCGTTGACGCGCATGATCAGCGCCGTCTTCCGCCGGGGTGGCGACGTTTCGTTCGTCGTCGATGAACTCAAGGCCGTGTTCGATCCCCAGGGCGGTCAATGGATGGATGGCCGTTACGTGCCGAGCCTGCTCGCCGCCATCGGTGAAATTATCGAACAACACATGCTGCGCATCGGTTTCATGCTGCCGCGAAGCGCGCCCGCTACCGCGCCGCCGCCCCGCGAGATGGCCGCGTCGCAGTCCCCCTCCCGCCTCTACGATGTCGAGCCCTCCTCCGGTCGGACTGCCGGCCTGACACAGGCGCGCCCAGATCGTGGCCGCATCTGCCCGCGCTGCGGCACCGGCACGCTGCTCCACGAGTCGGGCTGCCGCGTCTGCCGCGATTGCGGCTACTCGAGCTGTGGTTAGACAGCCCGTTCGCTCAGAATAGGAAATACCGCTGCGCCATCGGCAATACTTCGGCTGGTTCGCACACGAGCAGTTCGCCGTCGGCGCGCACCTCGTAGGTTTCCGAATCGATCTGGATGTCGGGAGTCGCGTCGTTGAGGATCATGCTCTTCTTCGATATGCCGCCGCGCACGTTCTCCACCGCCACCATCTGCTTTTTCATCCCGTAGCGTTCGGCGACACCGCGTTGCACCGCCACTTTCGACCCGAAGATCAGCGACGTCGCCGCCACCGCCCCACCGAACGCGCCGAACATCGGGCGATAATGCACCGGCTGCGGCGTCGGGATCGAGGCGTTGGGGTCGCCCATGGGGGCGGCCACGATCATGCCGCCCTTCAGAATGAAATCCGGCTTCACGCCGAAAAATGCCGGGCTCCACAGCACGAGGTCGGCGAGCTTGCCTTCCTCCACCGACCCGATGTGGCGCGAGACGCCGTGCGCGATCGCGGGGTTGATCGTGTACTTGGCGATATAACGGCGTACCCGGAAGTTATCATTGCCGCGACCCACGTCCTCGGGAAGGGCGCCCCGCTGCACCTTCATCTTGTGCGCGGTCTGCCACGTCCGCGTGATGACCTCGCCGATGCGGCCCATCGCTTGGCTATCCGACGACATCATCGAGAGAGCGCCGAGATCGTGCAGAATATCCTCGGCGGCAATCGTCTCCTTGCGGATGCGGCTTTCAGCGAACGCCAGGTCCTCTGGAATCGACGGCGAGAGGTGATGGCACACCATCAGCATGTCCAAGTGCTCGTCGATCGTATTCACTGTGAAGGGCCGCGTCGGATTGGTCGACGAGGGCAGCACATTGGGCAGGCTCGCGATCTTCATGATATCGGGCGCGTGTCCGCCACCGGCGCCTTCCGTGTGGAAGGCGTGGATCGTGCGACCCTTGAACGCTTTGACCGTCTCCTCGACGAACCCCGACTCGTTCAGCGTATCGGAATGCAACATGACTTGAATGTCGTGCGCATCCGCCACCGTCAGCGCGCAATCGATTGCCGCCGGCGTCGTGCCCCAATCCTCGTGCAGCTTCAGCGCGCAGGCGCCAGCCTCCACCATCTCCACCAGCGCTGCCGGCAGCGACGCATTGCCCTTGCCAGAAATACCCAGGTTGACTGGAAACGCATCAACCGCGCGCAGCATCATCTCGATGTGCCAGGGCCCCGATGTGCACGTCGTCGCCAGCGTGCCGTGTGCCGGTCCCGTCCCGCCGCCCAACAGCGACGTGACGCCCGACATGAGAGAATCCTCGATCTGCTGCGGGCAAATGAAGTGAATGTGGCTGTCGAAGCCGCCCGCCGTCAGAATGCGCCCCTCGCCCGCGATCACCTCTGTGCCCGGCCCGACGATGATATCGACTCCAGGCTGAATGTCGGGATTTCCAGCCTTGCCGATCTTGTGAATGCGCCCACCCTTGAGGCCCACATCCGCCTTCACGATTCCCCAATGATCGACGATCAGCGCATTGGTGATGACCGTGTCCACGGCCCCCCGCGCATTGGTGATCTGCGACTGCCCCATGCCGTCGCGGATCACTTTGCCGCCGCCGAACTTCACCTCCTCTCCATAGGTGGTGTAGTCCTTCTCCACTTCGATAATCAGCTCGGTATCGGCAAGACGAACCTTGTCACCTGTCGTCGGCCCAAACATCTGCGCGTAGGCGGCGCGGGGCATCTTGAATGGCATGGTGGGAGCCTCAGGGCTTCATGGACGGACTGGGTGACACGTGACTGACCACCAGCCACCAGCTCTTGTCAGTGCGGGTATAGACGGCGGTCCACTGGACGGATGTGGGTTTGCCGTCGACTGGCGGGCCGATCCGGCTCGAGCCCGTCGCGATCGCCACCCAGTCGTTGGGAATACGAATAACAAGGTTTTCCGGGACCGCTGTTTCGATGCCCAGCGCGCCGGCCAAAAGGGTTGCGAGGTGAGCATCACGATCCCAGACCCGGCCCGCCTCGTTCGTATGCTGAAACGAGGGCGCATACAGATCGCCCAGGCGCTTTTTGTCCTTGGCGACGACGGCGTCGGCGAGGGATTTGCGGAACGCACGAATTTCGTCGGCAACGGCCTTTTCCGCCGACGAACTGACGATGGAGGGCGGATGAGCGCGGACAGGCGCCGTGGTTGCCAGGACCAAGCCCGTCACCAAGCAGAGCCATGCCGCCACACCACACCTCATGGGCTGCCCCGATCGAGCTTGCCCATCACCTGCTGGCGAAATCCATAGACCTCGCGCTTGCCCACCATATCGATCAGCGTCACGTCGCGCGTCTGGCCCGGCTCGAAGCGCACGGCTGTGCCTGCCGGAATGTCCAACCTTTTGCCGCGCGCCGCAGCGCGATCGAAGGCCAGCGCCGGATTGGTCTCGTGGAAATGATAATGGCTGCCGACCTGGATCGGCCGATCACCGGTGTTGGCGACCTGTAGCTTCGTCGTTGCGCGACCCGCGTTCAGCTCGATCTCGCCGGCCGCCGTCATGATTTCCCCGGGCTTCATCGGCGGTCGTCCTCCCGGCGAGACGCGTTCGCTCTGGCGATACGCCGGCCAAAGTAAAAGGCCAACGCGCCGATACCAATCGACACGACCAGACCGTTCAAATGCTCCGGCCCCGTATAATGGCGCGCCAGATCGAGCCACGACAATGTCATGTGGTCACCCACGTGGGCGCGTGCCGGCGTCGTGGCGAGTGTGGCAGCGAGCGTCAAGCTCCAGAACTTCAACATGCCGTATCTCCTCAGCGGATTGGATCGTGGACGGTGACGAGTTTGGTGCCGTCGGGAAAGGTCGCTTCGACTTGCACGTCATGGATCATCTCGGCGATACCTTCCATGACCTGGGCGCGGGTAATGACCCTGGCGCCTGCGTCCATCAAGTCGGAGACGGAGCGTCCGTCGCGCGCGCCCTCGACGACGAAATCCGTAATCAGCGCGATGGCCTCGGGGTAGTTGAGCTTGACGCCCCGCTCCAAGCGTCGCTGCGCAACGACCGCCGCCATGGCGACGAGCAGCTTGTCCTTCTCCCGCGGTGACAACATCATCGACGTTTGGTCCCTTTACATCGTCCACACTCGTGGCAGGCGCCGCGAACCCAGTGCGCCGATCGCCGCCATGACATCTTGACGAACCCCGGCCGCCTCGTCGCCCAAAAAGCGCGCCGTCATCATGCCATTCCAAGCACTCGCTGCGCAAATGGCGCGTGCCGAGGACAGCGCGCCGCGCACGGCATCGAGTCGATCCTGGGCCTGCGGGGCCACGAGCAGAAGCAGCGCCATCGCGCGCGCGCCACCTGCAATCGCCGGCCGCGCCAGCAGGGCCGCGATGTCGCCATCGAA
>JANOKV010000296.1:0-30281 GCA_031419415.1 Hyphomicrobiales bacterium
ATCACCTATCGCTCGCGCGCGCACCGCGACGAGGTCAATGCTCGCGCGATGAAAGATTCGCGCATGGCGGGCATGGACCCCAAGTCGATGCCATTCGACGGCAAGCGCATGTTCTGGGGCGGCTTCAAGCCGTTCGTCGGCGCCGCCGTCACACCTCCTGCGATCCAACCCTACCTATTTTTCCGTGGCCGCTGCGAGGAGGCGATCGAGTATTACAAACAGACACTCGATGCCGAGGTCGGCATGATGCTGCGCTTCAGTGACAACCCGGACAAGCCAGGCCCGGACGAGGTTCCAGCAGGACTGGATAAGCGGATCATGCACGCGGCAGTGTGCATCGCTGGCGCCAACATCATGATGTCAGACGGCATGATGTCCGGCCCGCTCGACTTCCAGTGCATGTCGTTATCGCTGACCGTGCCGACCGAAGCCGAGGCGGACCGCGTGTTCAACGCGCTGGCCAAAGACGGCACCGTGCAGATGCCGATCGGCCCCACCTTCTTTTCTCCACGGTTCGGCGCCATCGCCGACAAGTTCGGCGTCTCCTGGATGATCATGACGCCGCCGAAACCGTGATTTCATAAGCCGGATCGATCCCTAAAGAACCTCTGAATTATACGCATGACGGTGTTGGGTGGGCGCGGACATCTGAGCCATCGGTGGAGGACGTCCTCGACGCTGGCGCGCTGTACGAGCACTTCTAAGCATCGAACGTGGATATCGGGCTGCTGGTTGCCATCGCGAACGTGTGCTGGCCCGACCGCTCGAACTCGGCCCTTTCGGCTCGAGGCGGGGTGACTATTGATATCGTTGGCCAGCCGCCTGGTGTTGCTACGTTCCCGGTGCATATTTGCCGCAATGCGCCGCACCAGCAAGGAACGAGCGGTTGCACAATTAGTGGTATCAAACGGTGGATGGGTCGTCGCATCGAGTAAGGCGTCGGCGGAAGCGAGAGATCCCACGAAGTTGCGCCGGCTCAGAGTGTTGGAACATGTCGAAGTCGACCAATGAGTCCGGGCCGATCATGTTCGTCTATGGCTATTACGGCTGCGGCAACCTGGGCGACGAGTTGCTGCTCTCCGCTGTAGTATCCGGTATCCTCGCGCGACGTCCCGGTTCTCGGTTTCGTGTTCGCAATCTAGGCCCGATCGCGCCCGATCCGCGCTTGTTGCCGAGAATCGAGACGACCGGCATCGAACGCCATCTGCTGACGCCGGGGCGAAACAGAATTCTGCGTGGCTTCTCCTACCTCCGCGCTGCCAATCGGGCCATGCAAGGGTGCAGTCACTTCGTTCTTGGCGGCGGCACGCTCATCCACGCGAAGTCGGGACCTGCTTCGCTCGCGCTGCTGACAATACTGATCGCGGTTGCGCGGCTTCGAGGCCAGACGGTGCTCGGCCTCGGCTTGGGCGCGGCTGATCTCCAGGGTTGGCTGCCGCGCGCTCTCGCCTATCTTGCGAAAGCAATGATGCATGACATCGCCGTCCGCGATGAACCTTCGCAGAACTTGCTGCCGAGCCGCAACCGAGCGCGGCTGACGAGCGACCTCGTCTATGGCTGGTGGCCGGACCAGCCGCTGCCGCCGCGAGCCGCAGTGACCGCCGCACCCGTCGTTGCCGTCACGATCTGGTCGGTTGCGCCACGCAACGAGCCTGTGCTCTTGCGAGCCATGGCGGATGCCCTCGAAGCGCTCGCGCGCACCGGCCATGTGCTTCGCTTCCTGGTGTTCCAGGACGGCAACGAAATGTCGGGCGGGCTCTCAGACCGGCCGGCCTTCGAACGACTGGCAGCCCTCCTGCAGCCACGCGGCATTGCAGCCGAGCTTGTCCATCCGGCTAGCGACCCTGCCGACATTGCCGCTGCCTATTCTGGCGCAGTCGTCCATTGCGGGACGCGCTTCCATGGCTGTGTCCTTGCCAGTCTACTGGGAATTCCGAGCGTCGGGTTGGCCAGCGACCCGAAGGTGTCGAGCCTTTGCCAGGAGTTCGGGATGCCGTTCGTCGGCATGCACGACGTCAAGCGCGACCGCCTGCTGGAGGCCATTGCCATGGCGAAACGCACTACGGTCTCGCAAACCAAGATCAGTGAACTCAGAGCAAGGTGCGCTGCCAATTTCGCTTGGCTCGATGCCCACGACCCGGCGTGATGCCGACGCGTCGGCCACAACCAACGGAGCAATCCCAACAACGAAAGGTTATCCGCCGTGGATGCCCCAGCAGTGACTGTTGCAATCCCAGTGTTCAATGCCGAGCGCTTTATCGAGGCGACATTGGCGAGCGTCATGGCACAGTCGTTCGCAGACTTCGAGGTGGTGGTCGTCGATGACGGCTCGGGCGATCAGAGTGGAGCCATCGTGCAAAGCTATCGCGACCAGAGGATTCGCTATGTTTACCAAACAAATAGCGGACCATCGGTGGCGCGCAACGCTGCCTTGCGCGAGGCGAGGTCGCCGTTGGTGGCCTTTCTCGATGCCGACGATTTGTGGCAGCCGGACCACCTCCAAGTGTTGATGACATTGAGCCGCGCCTATCCCCAGGCGGCACTGCTTGGAAACCGATACGTGGAGTTTTTCGGGGATGGTGCGGCAGCCAGCTCGCGAGCAGCGGATGATATATCGAGGACAGCCTATCGTCTGCTCGACGATTACTTTTTCGAGTGGTCGAGGAACCCTGCACCGTTCTGTACGTCAACTGTCATGTTCCGGCGGGATGCGGCACTGGGCGCCGGCGGCTATAAGGTTGGCCATAACCGTGGCGAGGATCTCGAGTTCTACGTGCGCTTGGCACTTGCCGCCCCGGTCGCGGTCTCGAGCTACGTTGGCGGTCTGTATCGCCGGTTTCCCAATAGTCTGACGAGCGGGTTGGTGACGTCGCCGGACATCTGCATGACTTCGATAGCGGAACATCAGGCAACAGGCAGAGTGCCAACTTCGATGCTCGAATCCGTGCGCGAATTCTACAACAAGATCGCGCTCGGTAACGCCACGGATTGCCTGTTGGCGGGCGAGGCCGGTGCCGCACACCGCTTTCTCGAGCTATCCCGCAACACCGTCTGGCAACGGCGCAGGTGGCTTGCTATCAGGATGTTGCTGGCCCTGCCGGCTCCGGCCCGCCGGGGCGTCGTCGCCTTGTGGCACACTCTGCGATCGGCAGGCTCGAAAGCCTGAGGCCAGCGGCCGGACGCAAAATATGGGCGGCATTGTCGAACGGATCCTGCCAACTGGCAGCCCCGTCGCAAGCCAGGGGGGGATTCAGACGTGCATTCACGCGCGCTCGACGGACTGAGAGGCCTGAGCGCACAAGTCGTGTTCGTCAGCCATCTGGTCGCGTTTCTGACGCCACTCCCGTCGGCGATCGCACAGCACGCCCTTGGCTGGTCGGCCCGAGCTGCCGTCATCGTCTTTTTCTGTTTGAGCGGGTTCGTCATCACGTCGTCGATCGTGCGCAGCACTCGGGCTGGAAGCTTCGATCTGCTGCGCTATGCCGTCCGGCGCTCGGCGCGGATCTATCCGCCCTATCTTCTGACGATCGCCTTATGCTGGATCGTCTGGCTGCTGCTCTCGAAGCCGTCGCTCCCGTCGCTCCCCAGTGCCATCGCAGAGCTGGCCCGGGCAATGGCGTTTTTCTTCCTCAATCGGGATGTGGTCACGCAGATCGATGGGCCGCTCTGGTCGCTCCGCCTCGAAGTGATCTGTTATGTCGTTGCAGGCTTGGGAGCCTATTGGGCAACCCACAAGGCAAACGCTCCGGTTTGGAGCGGGCTAGCTCTTGGCCTCGGCCTCGTGGTGGCTGTCGCGACGCCGTTCGTGTTCACGTTTGGTCTTTCGGCATTTGCCTGGTTCGGATTGGGCGCACTGGCCAGTACCGGATACCTGAAAGCCCTCGTGCCGTTCAGTCTGGCCGGTGCGGCGGCACTGTTTCTGGCCGGCATCCCGCTGACCTCGGATGGGCCGCTGGCGATCGGCGCCACTGACATGGTCGGCGCC
This sequence comes from Hyphomicrobiales bacterium, assembly GCA_031419415.1. GTDB lineage: Bacteria > Pseudomonadota > Alphaproteobacteria > Rhizobiales > Hyphomicrobiaceae. The sequence goes on from JANOKV010000296.1 coordinate 3,986, forward strand.
ATGATCTACCAGTTTGTCTTTGCGGCTTTCCTTGCGGCGTATCTCGTCGAACTCTCTGGGGCCGATCGTGGCCATCCGTTGGGCAGGCTCGAACGACTCGGTGGTTTTTCCTACACACTCTATTTGGTGCACATGCCGCTGGTCCTATTCGCCGTGAGCATGGCCGACCGGCTGCAGATCCTGGGCCCAGGCCGCATCGGGATCGCTGTTGTCGTACTGCTTGCTGTCGAGCTGTTATCATGGCTGGCTGCGCGCATCGTCGAGCGCCCGGCCGAGTTCGGAGGTGCCATGCTGCGCCGTCTCGAGCGATTTGGCTGGGTCGAGCCCGAGCGCAAGGCAACCTGACGCCTCGCGCACGCTTTGGCCGATGATCAAATCCGAGGCTGCAGGCCCGATGTCGGCCATGACGTCCAGGACGGATCGCGCCGCAATTGATTAGCGGTCCATGCCGCGCTACTGCATTCCCCAAGATTGAGCCAAAGCAGGGAGGCCGGACTGGTGATGCAGTCTCACTACCGCGGACGCCGCGTCGTCGTCACCGGCGCCGACGGCTTTATAGGATCGCACGTGGTCGAGGCGCTGGTGGTGGCCGGCGCGAATGTCACGGCCCTCGCGGCCTACAACTCTTTCGATGCGGCCGGTTGGCTCGACGATTGTCCGCCCGCGACGCGTGAGGCGATCAGGGTCGTCAGGGGCGATGTGCGGGACGGCGGCTTCGTGCACCGGCTGCTGAAGGACCAGGAGATCTGCTTTCACTTGGCCGCGCTCATTGCCATTCCGTTTTCCTATGCAGCGCCCCGCGCTTACGTCGACACCAACATCATTGGCACCCTCAATGTGCTCGAGGCGGCCCGCGACCACGGCCTTTCCCGGGTTGTCAACACCTCGACCAGCGAAGTGTACGGCACCGCCCTGGTGACGCCGATGCCAGAGTCGCACCCCTTGCAGGGGCAGTCTCCCTATTCGGCGACCAAGATCGCGGCGGATATGATGGTCGAAGCCTTTGCCCGATCGTTCAGCACGCCGGCTGTCACGCTGCGCCCGTTCAACACCTTCGGTCCCCGCCAGAGCGAGCGTGCCGTCATCTCCAGCACTATCCGGCAGATGCTCGATCCCGACTGCAAGTCGGTCAAACTCGGGGATCTGACGACGAAACGGGACTTCACCTACGTGTCCGACACTTCGGATGCCTTTCTCGCCATCGGGGCAGCCGAAAACATCGACTACGGCACAGCCTACAACGGCGGCACCGGTCATGCCGTAACCATCGGCGAGATGGTCGATCTGGTGCGCACGATCACAGGCTGCAACAAGCCGATCGAGGCGGAAGCCGCACGGCTGCGGCCGGCCAATTCGGAGGTACTGGCGCTGCTGGCGGACAACACCCGGCTGCACCGTACGGCCGGCTGGACGCCGGCCATCGGTTTCGATCAAGGCCTGCGCCAGACCGTCGACTGGTGGCGCCAGCGCCTCGCCAGCGGACGCCAGCGTCCGAGTTCGGACTACATGCTGTGAGGACCATGACATCCGATCGAGGCACGCCGACCGGCGCCGAGACCCGCATTCTCGTGCACGGCTTCGGCGAGCATGCAGTTCTCTATGACCACATGATCGCCATGGCGGCGCGCGAGGCGCCCCACCTGACCTTCGCGATGCTGCTGCCAACCACGCACCATCTCGGCGTCATCCGCCAACACGTCCCCGATGAGCGGATTTTGTGCCTCGAAACCGTGTTGCGGCGGGTGCCGGTGCCCGTCGACGACCTCGCGATGCTCGCGGGCTACAGCGGCAGCATCCACGCCGACATCGAGGCCGAGAAGCGCACGTTCAAGTTCCGCCCCGCCGCCTTCCAGATGGCGCGCGCCGTCGAGATCTATCAACTCTACAAGGACTTCGTGCTGCGGTTCCGGCCGCACCACGTGCTCTTCGCCCACGTCGAGAGCTACGAGCAGAAGATGCTGGAATCGCTCTGCCACGAACTCGGCATTCCCGTGAGCGTGCCGACCGACCTGCGCACGCTCGGCGGTTCGTTCATGGCGCCCGACACGCAGGAGACGCTGCCCGAGCGCCCAGAGCCGACACCCGAGCATCTGGCGCGCGCCGCCGACCTCGTCGCCAGGTTCCGCAAGGCGCATCTGTCGGCGCTGAACTTTCCCATTCCCGAGGCCGAACGCGGCGCGGCCTTGCCGCTCCACACGCCGCCATTGCCGGCCCGCGTCGCCGGCTTCGCGCGTCGTGTAGTTCGTCATCCCGATCAGTTCGAATGGGATTTCCTGCGCTCAGCCGTCCTGAACAACGTGCCACCCCTACGCGATGCCTGGTGGGCGCTGAAGACCCGTCGCGCCGAACGCTACCACGACACGCTGCGTCTCGAGGACCTGCCGGCGAAGTTCATCTACTATCCGCTGCACCTGACGCCCGAATCCTCGATCAACACGCCGGCGCCCTACTACGTCGACCAGTTCCGCGTCATCGACGCCATCCGCATGGCCATGCCGAGCGACCATTTCCTGGTGGTCAAGGAGCACTACGCCTCGATCATGGTGCGGCCGCCCCGCTTCATGCGCGAGTTGCAGAAGCGCTCGGGCGTCCGCATCATTCACTTCCGCACCCCCGGCCGCGAGGTGATCAAGCGCGCGGCGCTGACCATTTCCGTCACCGGCACCTCGACGCTCGAGGCCTTCATGCTGGGCAAGCCGGCCTTGACGCTTGGCGCCATGTTCATGAGCCCCTACTACGGCGGCATCACGCGTCTGTCGGAGTTGCCCGACCGTATCCGCCACGCCATCGCCCATCCGCCCGCCGACGATGTCATCATCCGCGCCATCGCCGAGGTGATGGCGATCAGCAAACCGTTCACGACCTTCCACCTCAATCAGCCCGGTAATCCGAGCCAGACGGAGAACCACATCCGCGCACTCCTGGCGGCCGTCTGCGCCGAGGCCGAGACCCGCTCGAAATCATGGCAGCAGGCCGAGCACGCCTGAGACGCGCTCAGCCCTTGCGGCAGGCCTGCTCGCTCGGGCATGGCGTGCTTGGACACGACACGCGGCACCCCACGTATTTGCGGAACACCGGCCTCGCCGCCTCGCCGACGAGCAGGTTCTCGACGCCGTGATCGAGGGCCTGCCGGTAGACGCGGCAGCTCGCATCGAACGCCGCCGTGACTTGCGCGATGTCCTCGTCCGTGTGCGAGAAGCACGGCAGAAACACGCCCTGGAACAGCACGTTGCGGCCGATCATCTCCTGTAGCATGAGCGTCCTGAGTTCGGCCGAGACCGCGTGCGCCTTGTCGCGGAAGACGAACACGACCCGCCACTTCGCAACGTGCGGCTCGATGTAGCCGTCGAGCCCGGCCGCCGCGATCGACGCCCGCGCGGCGGCAGCGATCGTGGCGACATGGGCCTGTAGCCGGCCGATCACGTCGTGCGTGCGATAGGCGTCGAGCGTCGCAATCGCCGCCGCCAGAGAATGCGTCTCGCCGCCGTGCGTCGACGACAGCAGGAACACGCGCGGCGCGTCGGTCTGGCGAATGCCGCCGAGTTCCATCACCTCTCGCCGCCCGGTCAGCGCGCAGAACGAGAAGCCGTTGGCCGTCGCCTTGCCCCAGGTCGCCATGTCAGGTTCGAGCCCGATTTGCGGGTAGGTGCCGGGAAAGCCGGCGCGCAGCCCGGACAGCATCTCGTCGACGATGAAGAGCGCACCATGCCGCCGCGCGATGCGTTGCGCCTCGACGTAGATCTGGGGATCGTGCTCGGTCAGCTCCTGCGGCTCCGTGATGACGCAGGCAATCTCGCCCGGATGCTTCCGGAACAGCGCGTCCAATGTTCCCGGATCGCGCGCATCGTAGCGCAGCGACAGCCATTTCACCGGATCGGGACAACCCGCATCGATCGTCGTTGCGCCGATGAACCAGTCGTCGAACGAGAAGAACGGATGGCTCAGCGGAAAGGCAACGCGTGCCCGTCCCGTGAACGCCCGCGCCAGCTTGACCGCCGCGGTCGTCACGTTCGAGCCGTTCTTGGCATATTTGATGCGCTCGTGGCCCGGTGTGAGGGCCAGGAAACGTTCGCCGAGCTCGAGTTCCAAATGCGAGGGACGCTGGAAATTGACGCCGTTCTCGAGTTCGGTCCGCACCGCCGCCAGCACCGGCTCGTAGGCATGCCCGAGCGACACCGAGCCGAGCCCGAGCGTCACGTCGACATACGCGTTGCCGTCGAGGTCGAACACCTTGCCGCCCTTGCCGCGCACGATGGCTGCCGGCGACAGCCTGGGAAACTGGTCGTCGCCTTTCGAATAGGTGTGCGCACCGCCGACGATCACGTCGTGGACGCGCGCCCGATGTGCGTCGGAGGCAGTGAAGTTGGTCACAGTGCATTGCATGCGCCGCTGTCCTTGTCTACTAGCAGCTGTACTTCGAGGCCGCGCGACAGGCATCCCAATTCGTGGTCGCCGACCTGTCCAATAGACCCGAAATCGCCGTGTGGAGTGCCTGACGATGAGCCACCCGTCAAAGAACTTGTTCGACTCCGATGACATCGCTCGCGCTTATCATATGCGGCAATGGAATGAGTCGTACAGGTCGACCGATGCCTTTGCACAATTTGCCAGCGACGCGATCAGCGCCTCGTCGCGGGTCATCGACCTCGGTTGCGGCGCTGGCGGGGCTACTGCGCACCTCGCGACGCAATTCCCGACATGCGCGTTCCATGGTATCGACTACACTGAGAGCCTTGTCGGGTTGGCGAAGGTGGAAGCCAAGCGGCGGGGCGTCGGCAACCTGCAATTTTCATGCGCCGACTTATATCGACTACCACGGATCGATGACTGCGACGGCGTCGTGAGCTTGCAGACGCTTTCGTGGCTCGATGCCTGGGAGCCGGCCGTCGATATCGTGCTGCAACAGCTAGCGCCCCGCTGGTTGGCCGTATCATCGCTGTTTTATGCCGGCGATATCACCACAAGCACGCTGGTTCAGGAGCACCAAAGGAACAGACAGCACGTGGTTCACACGATTTCCCTGCCTGCGTTCGATCGTCGTGTAAGAACACTTGGATACTGCACAACTCGCGTCCAGTCATTCGACATCGATGTAGATCTGCCGAAAGGCGACGCCGATGTCATGGGCACCTACACGCTAGAAGTGATCAACGTCGCTTCGACGCACAAACAGCGGCTTCAGCTCAGCGGCCCAATGCTAATGCCTTGGAGCTTCGTGCTGGTGGAGAAAGCTGACGCATGACGACTGATCATCGCTTGCACGCGTGGATGCTGGTAAACTCGAAGTATTCGGCGCGATTGCGATAAGTGCGTCCAATTCGCTCATTGCGCGGCACGTCAAAATTACGGGCTTCGAGCAAGGCCTGAAAGTCCTCCGGCTCAGTGAAGCGGAAGGGATAGTTCTGGCCAAAAAACGGAGACGTTTTGCGGTGTAGGCCGTCCAACGTACTGGCATCGATCAACTTCGATGGCCCAGGATTCCGGAAGCTGTCGTTTTGCTTCGACGGCGTGATGGAGAAGAATCGACCGCCTGGCCGCATCACGCGAGCCATCTCATCGAGAAAAGTGCCGAAATCCTTCTCATGCATGCAGTTGGCGGAAAAGACGTCGACGACGATGTCGAAATAGGCATTGGGATAGTCGATTGCAGTCATGCTGCCGTGCTTTAAGGTCGCGGTGGTCTGCCAGCGTCCGAGCATTGTGCGGCAAAGCTCAAGCGCCTCGCTCGACAGATCGAGGCCATGTGCCTCAAACCCTTCGCGGGCAATCATCCACAAATTGGCACCTGACCCACATCCGACTTCGAGCACGCGGAGTTTTCGTCGTTCCTCAATAAGCATCTGGAAATAGTAAGTTCCGAAAAAGCGAAGCAGTTCTTCGTTTGGGTACATGCGCTGCGCTGCAAAACCTTGGGTGCGGTAGGAGTCATCGTGGAAATGCTTGCTCTGCTTCGTTGTCATGCTGCTGCTCCTGTCAATGCCGGTTGCCATCTCCACACCAAGTGGGTCGCAAGTTGCGTTGCAAAGCCGCGCTTGAAGTAACCAATCTGATGATACTTGTCGTCGACCTCACCTTTGAATTCGATGTCGCCAATCTCCAAATGGGAGCAGCCGCGGACTAACGCCCGTTCGAAACTGTGCCACATCAAGTAGTGGGCAAGTGGCTTGTCGAATTTATTCCGGTCATAGACACCGGTCATGTAGAGAGAGGTGCTCGATCCGTCGACAAAGAAATTAGCAGAGACGAGTTCGCCGCTGAGTTCCCCAAGTACCAACTCGCTCTGACCTTGCGATAGCCATTCCCACATAGCGTTCCAAGACTCGGATGATCGCGTAACCCTGCCTGCGACGTCGCGATGGAATTTTCGAAACCGTTCGAACGCTTGTTCGTCGGGTTGGCGATGGTTCACGAACCGCAATTCGAGGTTCTGCCTGCCCCAGTTGATCAACGGCTTGTAACGCTTTCGCAGTGCTTTTCGCCATCCCTCTTCGCCGAGCGTCAAGTCGACCTCCGCGACGACCTTCACGTCGGCGCGCGCGCCGCGCGCGAGGCAAGCCTCCCCGAGCGGCGACAGCGCCGGACCCGCTACATCGCGCACTAGCACCGCGCTCAGCGAATGTGCGCCGGCCAACCGGTCGATCTCGCCCATCGCGGTGCGCGTGGCCCGTGCCTGTATGGCCGCATCCGCCCCGGCGGCATGGAAAATGCGCAGCGGCAGCCCATAGAGGCAGAGCTTCTCGGCCAGCACCGTGCAAAGAACGATCGCCGCCGCCTTACCCTCGATCAGCACCGCGAACGAGACATCGCGGCAGGTTTCGCCATACACCGCCGGATAGTAGAGCCGCGCATAAGCGCCTGTCTGCGGATGCGCCTCGATTTCGGCGAACGCAGGGGCGGACCTCAGCGCCGCAAAAGCCTGTGGGTCGGTCTCGATCGAAAGGATGGCCGGCGCCGCGCTCATCGCTCTAGACGCTCACCATGCGGTGAGCCCTCCGTCGATGACAATGTTCTGGCCCGTGATGTAGCTCGATGCATCGGAGGCGAGGAACACCAGGGCGCCAACCATCTCGTCGGCCTCGCCCATGCGCCCGAGTGGCACGCGCGCCGCGTATTTTTCCTGGAAGACGCCATTCTGGCCGCTCGATACGCCGCCCGGCGTGATCGCATTGACACGCACGCCATGCGCCCCCCAGCAGGTTGCCAGATGCCGCGTGAGGCCGATTACGGCGGCCTTCGAGGCGGAATAAACCGGCGGCGTGTTGATCGGCTGGCCGAGATAGTGCGAGCCCTCGTAAATCCGGTTGTCGGGCCCGACGATGCCATAGATCGACGCCGTCTGTATGATCGAGCCGCGCCGGCGTTCGACCATGCGCCGCCCAACCTCGCGCGCGACGAGGAACATCGCGTCGATGTTGACGCTCATGATCTCGCGCCAGGTGTCGAGGCCGAACGCCTCGAGCGGTGCGAAGAACGCCGCTAGGTCGCGCCCCTTCGTCGCCGCGTTGTTGTGCAGGATGTCGATGGGGCCAAGCGTGCCCTCGATCTCTGCAATGGCCTTGGCCAGCGCTGTCTCGCTGGTAATGTCGCAGCCGAGGCCCAGCGTGCGCACCCCATTGCGGGCCGCGACCTCCTCTGCCAGCGTGTGTGCCGCGCCCTCGTCGATGTCGATGAGAGCCACGTCGGCCCCCTCCGCGGCGAGGCCGTTGACGAAGTGGCGGCCGAGGATTCCGGCTGCACCGGTAACGAGGGCGACCTTGCCGTCCAGGCGGAAGCGCTGTGCAGGCCGCGTGCCCGCCGCCTTGACCGGTTCGCCCGTCATATCCGCCATCAGCAACTCGACGAGGCGGAAGTCGAACGCCGAATCCACTTCGCGCGACCGCTCGGCGGGCATCTCATAGAGGCGCGTGTCGGGATAGAAAACCTGGGGCTCGCGTTTCAGGCGGTCCGTACGCCAGACATAGATCGACGCATTCATGTCGAAGCAACGCGGCACGTCCTGCCGGCGCACGATTTCCTGCTCCGGCGGCTTCGCCAGCCGCACCGTTCCATCCGCCTGCAATTCGACCAGATCGAAGTAGGGCGAGCGATAAGAGTTGCAGCCCGTGATGACCGATCCCGCGCCCGTTCTCTCGAGGAGCGCCACTGAGCCGGCGATATCTTCGGGCAGCCGCGTCGGCGCCGTTGCGTCGAGGTCGACCAGCGTGTCGTAGGTGAGGCCCGTGCGCCTTTCGACCTCGACAAGGCAGTGCAGGATCGCCGGCACCTTGGGCGCCGCATCCGTTGCAAGCTCGGCCGGACGCTCGACGATCTCGTCCGCACCAGCAGCCTTCGCAGCGGTAGCGATCTCCGCCGAATCCGTCGACACTGCGATGCGCTCGAACAGGCCCGATGCCTTCGCCTGCTCGATCGAGTGTGCGATCAGCGGCCGCCCGAGCAGAGGGCGTACGTTCTTGCCGGGCAGCCCCTTGGACCCGCCGCGAGCGCAGATGGAGCACAATCGTCGCACGGTTTCCTCGGTCTCTACCCTGCGGTGACGCCACCGCTCCACGCCGTCAGCCGAAAACACTCCCGATCTCGTCCTGAGCGCGGCGCAGGTCGTCGAGATGTCCGATGTCGAGCCAATACTCCCGCAGCGGGAAAACGGCAACAGGCGCCAACCTGGTTCCGAGCAACGCGAGCAAGTTCGGCATATCACAGACACCCGCTTGCGGAATCTGCGGGAAAGCCTCGGGCGAAAGGACATAGATGCCGGCGCTGATCGTCTCGCTCCGGAGCGGCTTTTCCTCGATGCCGGCGCAGCGGCCCGCCGCGTCGAGCTTGATCACGCCAAACGGCACGCGCCACGTATGCTCGCGGACGCACACGGTTCCCGGTGCCCCGCTGGTCTGGTGGAACGACAGCAGCACGCGAGCGTCGAGCGTTGTCAGAATGTCGCCATTCATGACGATGAGCGGCCCCGCGGGCGGCTCCGGCAGCAGCCTCAACGCGCCGGCGGTGCCAAGCTGCTCGTTTTCTCTGAGATAGTCGATTTCGACGCCGAAGCGCGCGCCGTCGCCGAAATGAGCCTCGATCATGTCCGCCTTGTAGTTGACGGCAATGTAGAAACGCCGGAAGCCTTGCTGGCGCAGATTGTCGATGGTGATCTCCAACAGCGGGCGTCCGCCGACCGGCAGCATCGGCTTCGGCACTTGGTCGGTGAGCGGCTTCAGCCGGGTTCCAAGGCCGCCCGCCATCAGCACGACAACGGCACTGATGCTTTGCGGATTGAGTAGTTCCTCGATGGTGACGATCCGGATCGGGCGCCGCTCGCGATCGACGATCGGAATGAACCGAATACCCCGCTCGCGCATCAACGGCAGCACGGCGGCCGGCGCCTCACCCTCGCCGAGCGACACCGGCGTCATGTTCATGATCTCCCCGACCGGCGACTGCAGGTCCTTGCCCGCCAAGAAGCCGCGGCGTACATCGCCGTCGGTCACTGAGCCGACTAGGCGTCCGGCCGGATCGACAATGAGCACGATCTTCACTCGACTCGAATCGAGCACGGCGACGGCGCGCATTACGGACACCGCCGCATCGGCAATCGGCAGCTCGTGCGAATTCTGGGTCACGCGCCACGGCTCCGCATCGACCGCGCGGGAACGCCCGCAACCCGTTCGCCGTCGGCGACATCCCGAATAACGACGGCACCTGCGGCGACCAGCGCGCCCGTGCCGATGGCGATGCCCTGTTTCACGACCGCTCCAGCTCCGATCATACTCATGCAGCCAACACGCACGCCGCCAGCGAGGATGGCCCCCGTTGCGACATGCACATGATCCTCGATCACGCAATCGTGCTCTATCACCGAGCGCGTGTTGATTATGGCGTTTTCTCCGATCTGAGCGCCTGGCTGCACCACGGCGGCGGTCAAAACCTGTGCACCGCGGCCAATCTGTACTCCCGAAGCTACAATCGCCGACGGATCGATCACTTGCCGAAACACGAACCCGGCTGCCTGGAAGCGCTCGTAGACGTCACGGCGCAACCGAGGCACATCGACGCCGCCAACGCCGTTGACCAGCACGTATTCGGCCGCCGGACCCGCCAGCAAGTCAGCGTCGCGCATAAGCCGCACACCGAGGCCGTGGCGGACACCTGCGAGGTCCAGCACGCAGAGCGCCTGGATCTCGGTGCCGCAGTGCTTCAAGGCTGCCAACACCACCCGCGCATGGCCGCCTTCGCCGATCATCACCAGGTTCGGCATGGCAAAGGCCACCTCTCGATTCTTCGCCCTGGCGAACGCCACCGGGCTGCCCGGTTCAGCGTCCGATCAACGGTGCGACCCACGTCTTTAGCTTCGCACGCGGCGCACCGATGCACCACCATCTGAGGTCTCGTGTCCGATGCCTCAACAGCGTCAGGTCTGCAGATACCCTCGGCCGCGGCGCCGAGCCACGTCTCGCGGCAATGAAATGGCTGCCCTTGATGGTCTTGCTCAGCACCGTGACGTAGCCTGCCTCGGCCAGCGCATACTGCAGCGATGCGGCCGTCGGCAGCCAAGTATGGAGGTAGGAGGGGCCGCCCTTCTGCACACTCGAGAGCAGATCCGCGATGACGATGGCCAATGTTCCGTCAGGTGTCATGATGTCGTGCAACCGACGCAGATAACACACGGGCTCGGTAATGAAATAGATCGCATAGGCGATCTGGACGAGGTCGAAGCGCTCCGGCCAACTCTGATCCTCGATCTGCCCGATCCGGGTCTCGAGGCCGAGTTCCCGATGACTGGCCATGGTCGTCGCGTCGGCATCGATGCCGGTCGCGGTCCAGCCGCCGTCCTGAAAGCGCCGCACAGTGACCCCGAGCCCACAGCCGATATCCAGAAACCGCCCAGGCTCAGCGCCTATATACTGAGGCGCGAACAGCTCCCACGACCGCTCCGCACCAATGCGGGCGATCTTTCGGCGATAGTCCCAGGCAGCCGTGTCGGTGACGCTTGTCCGGTTGCTCTGCCAATACTCGGACAGCACCTCCCGATCGGGCTGCTCGGACGGCGTCGCGTTTCCGCACCTGCGGCAGAGGAACCAGCCATAGCCCGACGCGGGCTTTCGGCGCGCCAGGATGGCCTCGACCTCCGGCATCCGGTCGTAGGGCACCGGCCGCAGGTCACTCGATCCGCAGATGGGGCAAGCATTCGACATCTGCGTACTCCAGGTCTTCAGATCAGATCATCGACAACGTAATCGCGCATGGCTGTCTGTCCGATCAGATCATACCATTCGAATGGCGACCGTCCGCTGCCCGGACGCTTGGTGGTGATGTTCTCGGCGGTGAATTTCTCTCCGATGCGAATAGGCAGCGCCGCGACGACGGATTTTCGTGCGACGCTCATGTTGCCCGCCTCGCTCGCACGCGGCTGCTTGCGCCCATCGCCGAGCGCCCGCTCCGTCTCGCGGATCATGGCGACGAGGGTGGCCAGGTCGCGCGGCTCGAGCGACGCGGCGTGGTCGGGGCCGGGTGCCTTACTGTCGAGCGTGAAATGCTTCTCGATGACCGCAGCCCCGCGCGCGACGGCCGCGACCGACACGGTAACGCCGAGGCAGTGGTCGGAGTAGCCGACCGCCAACCCGAACGCCGTCCGCATGGTCTCCATGGCACGCAGGTTCGCGTCCTCGGGCGGCGCGGGATACTGCGTCGTGCAATGCAGCAGTGTGACCTTTTCCCGCAGGATTTGCCACGTCCGCTCCTCGCCGAGCACTTTCGCGAATGCGACCCGGTGAGGTTCTGTCGCGAGGTAGCCGACCGCCAGCGCGCCGAGGGCCTGTTCGACCTCGCCAAGCGTGCCCATCCCGGTCGAGAGCAGCACCGGCAGGCCGGATCGGCCGGCAGCAACCAGCAGCGGCGCGTTGGTCAGTTCGCCCGAGCCGAGCTTCAATCGCTTGACGCCCCGACTGCAGAGCGCCGCAAGGCTCTCGGTGTCGAACGGCGTCGACAGGAATTCGATGTTCCTCTGGGCGGCATGCGCCATGATCCGCTCGAGCATGGGGTCGCTGAGTTCGAGACGAGCGAGCATCGCGTGCTGGCTTTCGCCCGCATCGGTCGTGCGCTGCTGATAAGCCGCTTTCACGGCACTGCGGCTGGCGATGCGGTCGGCCTTGAACGACTGGAACTTGACGATATCGGCCCCCGCGTCGGCCGCCACGTCGACCAGCGCCAGCGCCTTCTCGAGGCTGCCGTCGTGGTTGACCCCGGCTTCGGCGATGATGACTGTCGACATGCTCACGCCATCCTGCTGTCATGGAACCGCTTGCGGAGCAAGCGTCGCGGATCGTCGAGACCGGCAAGGTGGCGCGCAATGATGGCGCCGGCCGTGCCGTCACCATAGGGATTTGTGACGCCGGAGCAGTCCAGCGCGAATGCCGCGTGCAGCGCGCCGAGCACGGCCTGCGCCGCGCCGTCGCAGTCGATCACGGACGCAGCGCGCAGGCGCCCGGCTTGTCGGTCGCCGATGTTGACTGTCGGCGTCCGGAAAGTCGGCGCCTCGTAGAGACCACTCGATGAGTTACCGACCACGGCGTCGCAGTGCCTCAGCGCGTTCGCATAAAGGTGCGAGCCGAGCGAGGCGCGCCGCACGGCGTTGGCGCGTCCGCTGCAGAATTCGGCAATGGCCGTGTCGACGGAAAGGAAACCGGGATCGGCATTGACGCCTGTGAAAATAATGCCGATTTCGTCGCCGAGGTGCGCCAGCGCGCCCAGCATGCCGCGCAACTGATCCATCGAATTATCCGCCAGCGTCACGGGATGGAACGCGACGACGATGTTGCGCTGTCTGGGCTCGAGGCCGACCGCCTGGAAAAACCCGTGGCGATCGATTTGGCTCTCGCCGAGCAGCCGATCGATGCCGGGGCTGCCCGAGACGACGACTCGATCCGGTTGTTCGCCCATCGCCAGCAGACGGCGCCGGGCCTCATGGGTGGTTGCGAAGTGCAAATGGCTGAGCTTGCTGATGGCGTGCCGCAAGGCATCGTCCATCGCGCCTTCGGTCACGTCGCCGCCGGCAATATGGGCGATCGGTATCGACAGCATCGTGGCGACGGTGGCCGCCGTCAGCACCTCATATCGGTCGCCGAGCAGCAGCAACAGGTCTGGCCGTGCCTCGGCGAGATGATCCGTCAGGCCGTGCTGCAGCCGGGCCATGGCATGCGACAGTGCCGCGCCGCTATCGTCGGCAATCCCCATGTCCACCAGGCCGACGGGTCCTTGGAAATCCTGCTGGACCGCCGCGAGCGTTCCCTGCGCGCCGGCATGCTGGCCCGTGGCGATCACGGCTACAGCCACGCCGGGAGTCGCCGCGAGGGCGCGCGCGGGCACGGACAGCAGACCCCAATCCGCGCGCCCCCCCGTGAAAATGTCGATCCGGCGGGTCAAGCGGTATCCTTGCCCAGAATGTCGAAGCCGTGCCGGGCCGACGAGGGCAGGTTGATGACCCGTGCCTCGAGGTCTTCCGTCACCGACAGATCGTCGCGCGGCACGCTGGCGTAGATCGGCAGGCGGTGCATGGCAGTCCAGATGGGGCGCACCATGAACCCGGCTGCATTTGTTGCTTCGAGCACGGCATCGCGCGTGGCGATATCCGCCCGGTCGAGCACGACGGCATTGAGCCAGTAGTTGGCCTCGGTACCCTCGCGTTCGCGGTAGAATCGGAGGCCCGCGACGCCGTCGAGCCGTTGGCGGTAGGCCTCGGCGAGACGTCGCTTGGCCTGCAACATGGAGCCGAGCTGCTCCATCTGGGCAACGCCAAGTGCGGCATTGATGTTGGGCAGGCGATAGTTGAAGCCGACCTTGTCGTGAACGAAGGCCCAGGGGTGGCGCACCTTGGCCGTCGTCGTCAGGTGCTTGGTCTCTCGCCACAAGGCCTCATCGTTCATGGCGATGGCGCCGCCGCCGCCGGTCGTCACTGTCTTGTTGCCATTGAAGCTGAGCGTGCTGACGCGCGCGATACCGCCGGTCTTGGCGCCGCGGTAGAGGCTGCCGATCGACTCGGTCGCATCCTCGACGACCGCGAGATCGAAGTCGGCGGCCAGCGCCATCACCTCGTCCATCGCCACCGGATGGCCGAACGTGTGCATCGGTACGACGGCGCGGATGGGACGGCCGGTCGACGTGTTGATTGTCGCCCCGTCACGTGACGTGGCCATGCGCCCCAGGTAGCGCCGGAGTTTATCGGGATCGAGTCCGAGCGTGGCGTCGTCGACATCGGCGAAGTGAGGAATGGCGTGGCAATAGGAGACTGCATTGGCGGTTGCGACGAACGTCAGCGCGGGAATAATGACCTCGTCTCCGGGCCGAACACCCGAGACGAGCAGCGCTGCATGCAGTGCGGCTGTACCGTTGACGGTTGCGACCGCGTGGCTGGTCCCGCAGGCCTCCGCAACCATGGCCTCGAAGCGATCGACATAGGCGCCAACAGACGAGACCCAGCCGCTGTCCAGGCAGTCCTTGACGAGTTCCCACTCGCGTCCGGCGAACCGGGGCTCGTGCAGGGCGATACCCGCACCCGGCGCCCCGAGCACATCCGTCAAGACTTGCAGCAAATCCAGGGCGACACGTGGCGTCATGGTGTCTCGCATTTGGATCGGCAAGGTATCCGCTCCCGCCGCCAGCGTCCGGCCCCTGCATGCCGTGCCGCCGGAGGTCTGTCAACCAGCCGGCCGGCGCCTTAGGGGCGGGCCTCGGCGACGGCGATCGGGGCCCGTGGCGGGAGCCACCTGTTCGCAACCTCGACGAACCGCACCTCGATCTGGCGGTAGGAAAACAGCGACACGGCCAGCACAAGCAGGAGCACGGTCGCCGCCGCCAGCGGCCAAGCCATGCTCGAGCCGAATGCCGGTATCTGCTCGAGCAGAGGATATCCGAGCGTCGTGTGATAGAGGTAGACCGAGTAGGAGACGACGCCGAGGACAGCGAGGCGCGGCACCGCCCATCGGCGCTGCATCACCACCCAGAACAGAGCCGCGTCGATCGCAAGGAACATGGCGGCCGGCAATCCCCGGTGGCTGGCGCCGACAACCAGTCCGGCTACCGCGACCGCCAACAGTGCGGCGACGGTAACGGCTCGATCCTGGCGCAGATGAAGACGTGCAAAGCCGATGCCGACGAAGAAGGCCGGCAGGTAGGTCAGCAGCAGGCTGGTCCGTCCGGCCATCAGCAGGGCGGCCGTATTGAGCAACAGGCATGCCGCCGGTACGAACATCAGCCACGGCCGGGCCGGCGAGAAAAAGACAAGCGCGAACAACACGTAGAACTTCACTTCCACAACCAGCGTCCAATAAACGCCGCTGAGCGGCTGGATTCCGAGGCTGCCCTCGAGGAACAGCAGATTGCCGATCGTGTCCCCCAGTCCGAACTTTGGAAACACAGACGTCACCAGACCAGCGCCGAACACGAACACGACATTCACCCAATAGGCGGGAATGATTTTCGCGAGTCGCTTGCCGAGAAATGTCGGCCAATCGCGGTTCTGGGCCGTGGAATAGATCAGATAACCCGAGAGGATGAAGAATAGCAGGACGCCGCCGTGTCCGAAGTCCTGCACCCAGAACCCGAGCGGGCGGCCGGCAACCTCGAACGGCGCGAAGTGGAGGTAGTGCCCGATCAGCACGAGTACGATGGCCCCGCCACGCAAGGTGTCGAGCGACAGGTTGCGGCCGGCGGCTTGGCTGGCCGTCATCGCAGGCATCGATCGCAGGCGCTGCGGCCGAGCGGCGGACAGTCCGCGATCAACTGACGCCCGTCCTGGCTGTTGACGTTGCGGTCAGGGCTGGCGATACGGAATAGAGCCACGAACTGGAGCCTCCGATGCGGCGTGCGCTTGACTACCTCGTCTTCGATCCCTTGCGCCAGCGCCACCTTGGGCTATGGAAGCTCAGGATGTCGCAGGTCTTACATGAGCGCACCAACGGCGCTTTCGATGACGTCTATGTCAAATGGTCGCGCATCTGGTCGCCGCCAGTTGCCCTGGGCGAGCCGCGGTTCATCGACACTGCGGCCGTCGATCTGGCGATTAGCGACCTCCGGCGGGATGGTTGCTCGGTGTTGCCGCGCAAACTGTCCGACGCCGACATCGAGGAAATCACCAGGTTCGCGTTCGCGTCGCCCGAGCTGCCATACATCGCGTTCCACGTCGACGGCGCCTGCGGACTGTGTGCGGCCCGCCTGACTGGAACGCCGGCGTGAAGGATCGTCGCTCATTTTTTCACGCACTGATCGCAGTTTTCAGCGGCACATTGATGGTGCAGATCATTGGTTTCGTTCGCCAGATCGCGTTTGCCGCAATTTTCGGCGCCGACCGGTCGGTTGACCTCTACCTGCTCGTGGTCGCGATCGCAGCCATCACGGTCTTTATCTTTAATTTCATCATCGAGAACGGCAGCGTTCCTATATTGGTCGCATGCCACGACAAGCAGAGCCCGGCGTCCTTCGGCACGCTGGCCAGCCAGTTGTTCCTGCTCAGTGTCGCCTTCGGAGTGGTGCTCTGCCTGCTGTTTCTCGTCATCGTTCCACTGGCAGCGCCTGTCGTTGGTGCAGGGCTGAGGCCGGAGGAGCGAGCCCGTCTCGGCGGCATGGCCGTCTATCTTGTGCCCTGGGTTCTTTGCGTGATCCCGTTTTATGCCCTGTCCGCGATCCACAAGGCGCAACGCAGCTTCTCACGGTTTCTCCTGGCAGAGGTCGTGGTCACCGCCGTCTCGCTCGCCGTCCTGCTGCTGTGGCATCCCTCCGTCGAGGCGACTGCCCTGGCCTATGGCGCGGGCTACGCGGCTGGTCTCCTGTCGCTGCTACCGGGTGCCTACGTCCGACTGGTTTCGCCGAGCCTGGCGAACCCCAACGTCCGGGCGCTGCTCAAGCCGCTCGGACAACTGTCGGGCTCGACAGTCATCGCATCACTCGGTTCGATCGCCGATCGTTTTGTGCAATCTTTCCTGCCGGCAGGCGGGATCGCGGCCAACAGCTACGCGAGCCTGATCGTCGTCAGTTTTTCGACCCTTCTCGGCTTCCGCGACATCTTCCTGGTACCGTTCTCGGAGCCGAATGATCGTGCGCTGAAGCTCGAGCGGGCGCTGATCGGCCTCTGTTTGTTGGCGATCCCGGCTGGCATCTACATGATGGCCGAGGCCTATAGCATTGTGCCGCTCTTGCTGGAGCGCGGCCGGTTCGACCAGCAGGCGAGTGCGCAGACGGCGCAGCTCTTGCAGATCCAGGCGCTGACGATGCTAGCGGGTGCGTTGGCCTCGCCCATGCTCCGCATGCTCCAGGTGCTCGAAAAGATCCATCTCGGCAGCGCGGTTTTTCTGACCGCGAGTGTTGCGACACTGCTGTTCGGATCCGTGTTCGTGCTGTACCTCGATTGGGGCCTACGCGGCTACGCCGTCGCAACATTGCTCGTGAGCTACCTCACGATGCTGGTCACGGCCATGTTCATTGTTCGCAGTGGCTTGGTGATCGCTTGGTGGCGCGTTCTCCGCTACATCGGCTTCTCGATCCTGGCCGCACTGCTTGCCGCCGCCGCAGCCCGCGCCAGTCCGGAGATCGATGTGCCGATCTTTGCACTGATGTGCCGGACTTTCGTATTCGGGTCGATTGTCGCCGTCTGTTACGGCGCCATATACCCGCGCCTCCTCTGGATCATCCGGCAACGCTGAGCGGGCCACAAGCAATTGGCCGCCCTACGTGGTACGTCGCAACTATCATGACTGCCGTCAGAGCCGACGACCCGGATACCTTAGCGTGAGGTTGTAGCGAACCTGCGAGGTGGTTAAGTGCCTGAAACCCTCCAAGCCCGCCACGACGACGTGCAACGTGGCGCCAGAGGGTCAAGGATTACACTATCCCTTAGCCGTCGCTTAGCCAGATTTGCCGCCGACGCTGACGCAGCGCCTCTCGCGACCTAGCAGGTGGCATTTGCGTTGATCGAAACCATGGATCAGGTTCGGTCCCAGTTCCAACACGCCCGGGCGGGAGGTCTGAACGCCGCCGAAGTGGGGTGCTATTGGGGGTGCCGGCTGCTGCCCAGGCACGTCACAAAACATCTAACTATCTCAAATCATTGGCGCACCCGGTAGGATTCGAACCTACGACCTTCGCCTTCGGAGGGCGACACTCTATCCAGCTGAGCTACGGGTGCGGGCTCGGGAGCTTGATACCCCATCCAGCGCGCGGCTGCAAATGAACGCTCAGCGGCCGACGTTGCCTTAATACGTGCGAACCGCCACTGTGCGCAGAGCCGGCAGCAGCTCATCGGAGATCAGCCGCATGCTCTGCAGCGACAGCGACGCGGGCATGCCGGCCCAATTGGTGCGCACCACCAGATGACTACAGCCCAGTTCGGCCCAATAAGGCTCGAGCTGCCGGTAGCAGTCCTGCGGCGTTCCCAAGATGAAGCGACCCTCGGTGAGCGCCTCGAAAGAGCGGTTGAAATCGGCGTCGTCGGGCATGACCTTGTCCTGGCCCCACGTCGCGTAGTCGCGATATTTTCCGCCGAGGTAGGGGGCCGCCATCTCGAGGGCTGTGCGTCGGTCTTTCGCGCAGAACACCTCCTTGAACACGGGCAAATCCTTCGGAAAGGGCTTGCCACACAGCGCCAGCTCGTCGCGATAAATGGCCATCATGCGGCGCAAGGAGTCCAGCGTTGCGTGCGGATTGATGAACCACGCGTCCGACAGGCGCGCAGCGCGCCGCACCGCGGGGTCGTTATTGGCGGCGATCCAAATCGGCGGGCGCGGTTTCTGGATAGGGCGCACATTCATGACGACGTTGTCGAGCCGGCACCCGTAGGCGTCGTAATTGACCGGTTTGCCGGTCCATAGCTCCTGGACGAGCGCGAGATAGGACTCGAACCGGGCGACCCGCTCGCCCTTGGGCACCCCGAACGCGTCGAACTCCATGTCCCGGTAGCCGAGCCCCACCCCGAAGATGAAATTGCCGCGCGCGATGATGTCGAGCGTCGCGATGGTCTCGGCGGTGTAGACGGGGTTGTGCAGATTGAGCAGCAAAATGCCGGTGCCGATTGTCATCTCGCCGGCTTCAGCGGCCAGCCGCGCCAGAAACGGCACGAGCTGCAGCTGCTGATTGTCGCCTTCATTGAGATAATGCTGGCCGGTCAGCAGCGTATCCCAGCCGCGATCGCGGGCGTGGTGGACCATCGCGATTTGTTCGTCGAACGCGCTCATCATATCGCGGTCGAGGCGCTGCTGGTTGGTGATGAAGAGACCGATTTTCATGGGACCGTGAACCTTCGGCGGGCGCCGCACGCGCGGATGTCGAATGATACGCCCGATGGCGGGCGACGACAGGATAGCCTGCCCGCGTCTTAAATCATCCAATCGGTTGCCGCCAGTTCGTTGTCCCGACATTGACGCACGCCCGGGACGGGCCTAGCACATCCCGAAAAGCTGCCGCGTCAGAGATAGGAAACCGCCCGTGACCGCTCAATCGACCGATGGACCTTCTGTGAGCCCCCGCCTGATGCCGTTCGACGGCGTCAAAGTCATCGACATCTCGAATTTTCTCGCAGCGCCCATGGGTGCGATGTTCCTGGCGGATTTCGGGGCCGACGTAGTCAAGGTCGAGCGGCCCGGGCACGGTGACGAGGTTCGCTACTGGGGCCGCAACAAGAACGGCGTCGGGCTCTATTTCAAAATTCTCGGGCGTGGCAAGAAGTCGGTGACGGCGGATATGCGCACACCGTTTGGCGTCGAGGTGGTCAAACGGCTGATCAAAGACGCCGATATCCTCGTCGAGAACTATCGCACAGGCACGCTGGAGAAATGGGGCATCGGACCCGATGTCCTGCACGCCATCAATCCAGGCCTCATCATCCTGCGCATCACGGGCTTCGGGCAGACGGGCCCCTATGCCCAGCGCCCCGGATTCGGCACGCTGGCGGAGGCCTTTGCTGGCTTCGTGCACATCAATGGCGAAGCGGACGGGCCGCCCCTGCTGCCCGGTTTCGGATTGGCGGATTCGACCACAGGTCTGATGGCGGCGTTCCTCGCCTCGGCGGCGCTGCACGAAAAGCGCCGCTCCGGCAAAGGTCAGGTGATCGACCTCGCCATCTACGAGACCCTGCTGACGCTGCTGGGGCCGCAAATCATCGACTACGATCAACTGGGCCAGATCCAACAGCGGCAAGGCAGCCGCCTGCCGTTCACTGCGCCGCGCAATACCTACCGCACCAAAGACCGCAAGTGGGTTTCGATCGCGGGATCGGCGCAATCGACCTTCGAGCGCATTTGCCAGGCGCTGGAAATTCCCGAAGTGGTGAAACTCGCGCCGTTCATCGACAACCGCAAACGTCTCGAGAATGCCAAAGCCCTCGATGAAGTCTTGCAAGGCGCCATCGAGACCTTCGACCTCGACGAGCTGACGCGGCGGTTCCTCGCCATCGATGCGCCCATTGCGCCCGTCAACGACGTTGCGCAAATTTGTGCCGACCCCCAGATCATCGCCCGCGAGAACATCACGACCCTGCAAGACACGGAACTCGGCGAACCGATCAAAATGCAGAACGTGGTCGGCAAGCTCTCGCAGACTCCGGGCCGCATCACGGCCCCCGGGCCGCGCCTGGGGGAGCACAACCGCGAAGTCCTGGTCGATCGCCTGGGCTTTACGGAGGCCGAGGTGCGGGCGGCGGGGGTGGAGATCTGAGCTCGGGCCGACCGACGGGTCGTTGATCGATCCGCGCGCGCCAAGTCAAGGATTGGGGTCGATCGAGAGCGTGAGCAACGACGAATAGATGCCCGGCAGAAGCGGCCTTCCGGCGAGCAGATTGACATCGATCCTGACGGAGGCATTGGTCGTCGCGCCCGAGGCGACGTTGCCCAGCGTCGAGACCGCCTCGGAGCCCGAGGTCGTCGTGAGCACCGCCGTGGCGCCCCCCAAAGTCGCACTGGCGCGAAAATGGATCGTGTTGTCGAACGCAGCGTTCGACGCCGTAGATGCGAGCCGCATGGGTTCAGCCGACAAGCGCACGAGGCTCGGCGCTGTGCAGTTCAAGGAGGGCAGCGTCACCGACCCGACATAGCTCGGTGACGGCATGCCATTGGTGATCGCACCGGTAAAATTCATCGTGGGATTGGTGGGAGACGCGAACTGGCACGCCGCGGCTACCGAACCTGTGATCGGAACGCTCGCCGATTTCAGCGGCGTCAGACTAGTGCCGGACTTATCGTAGATGTGCGCCACGAGACTCGTGTCGCCATAGATCCCCGAACTCACCACTTGATTGGGCGACAGGGCAATCTGCACCGTGGCAGAACCGACGTTGCCGGCCGGGATGTCGATCCGCGTGGTCGTCGACGGCGTGCCGCTGATGAACAGCAGCGATGTCGAATTTCCCTGCGATTGCACGTCGTAGATCAGCGTGCCCGGCCCGAGCATCCGCGCCGGATTGGACGTCGCCTGAAACGCCAGTTCCACCGAACACGCGACAGTCGACGCAACGGTCACCGTCACGAGTCGCGGCGTGGTGTTGGTGAATGGATTATAGGGCGGCAGCGCTGTGCCGGAAAAAGTGATCGCGCCGATTTCCGCTGGCGTGCATGCCCCCAGACTATCGCTGGTCGACATCGCCAGAGCGACGAACGCCACACCCGACAGGATCGATGGGGATCGCGGAAAAATGATCTCACTCCTTGGTCGTCGGCAGCAGACGGCCGACCTGCACGACGCCCTGGGCATCCGTCGCGACATCGAACACGTAGCGCGTCGGACTGGGCTCGGTCGCCATCTCGATCGTCCATTTCCCCGGCGCCAGTCCTTCGGCCACGAAGCGACCCGCCTGGTTGGTGAAAACCGCCACGGCCTTGGACGCCTGACCCGAGCCGTCGACAGGCCGCGCCTCGCCCGTCGTGAGGGGCAGTGGAGCGAGGTCGGCGGTCAACAAAATCCCGAAGGCCGAGACGGAATTGGCGGACCCCACCTGTAAGGCATAGCCGCCGCGATAGGGTGAAAACACATCGAAGGCGCCACTGCCCAGACTATATCCAGGTGGCAGGTCGGTGACATTCACCGGAATGGTGTTTTGAGCATAAGCAGGCAGATCGGCGACCAGTGCTGGCCCCAGCCAATTGGCTTTGGCGCGCGGCGTGTTGGCGTCCCCCACGGTCACCTCGCGGCCCGACAATGACGCGTGCGGATAGACGATGGCAAACCCGTTGCCGCGCACCGGCGCGCCAATCGCTGCTCGGCCATCCGCGAAGGCAATCGCCGTTCCGAAGCGCACCGAGCTGCGGTCGACGGCGCTACCCCCGGGCTGTCCTTCGCTCAGGCTATCGACGTTGGCGATCTGCGACAGCCGCACTTCGCCCCGATTGCCGGACCACGCAAGAGAGCCGTTGGCCAATTTCTGCTGAGCATTGCCGTCAGCCTGAACATTGACGTCCGCTTCCCAGCGATCGCTGCCGCTGGAGGCGCCTTGATAGGCGGATACGTTCGCCGCTCCATTGAGCGTATCGTAGCTGCCACTCACGCGCGTATGATCGGCGGGCCGCAAATAGAACCGCAGCATGAGGCGCAAGTCGGGGCTGACATCCCCTTGCAAATTGGTGATGGCCCGCTGCGTGATCTCGTTGGAATAGCCAGCCGTCAAGCTGGTGCTGAGCATGCGTCCGAGCGAACTCGACAACGTGGCGTCGATGCCGTAGCGATCCCCGTCGATGCGGTAGGGCGACAGCGACACCTGCTCGGGATCGGCGAATTGATAGCGGGCGGAGATGCTCGCCGTCGCGCCCATCGCGATCGGGATGGAATAGGAGCCGACGAGGCGCAGCCAATAGGGCGTCTGGGGATAGAGAATACCGGTCGATGTGACGACGTATTCGCCCGGCGTTCGGAACTGCGCACTGCGATACTCCGCGCTCAGCCGCATCGACTCGCGTGTCGAGGTGAGACTGCCCAATGCGCCGCGGAAGTTGATCAGGTCCCAATTCACGTTGGTGGCGATGCCGATGCCGGTATCGCTCGTGCTGACCGCGCTCTGCACACCGAACGCGCCCCAACGCGTGCCCGCGAGCAATCCGAATCCGCCCTCCACCACGTGCACGTCACCCTTGGCCTGCGCCTCGAACGATAATGCGTCGGTCAGGCCCAGCCGATAGAAGGCGCCCGCCAGATAATCATCGGGGCGATAGGTGCGCTCGCCGTCGGCCAGGTAGGAGCCGACGCCGCCGCTGACCGCCCATTCCGATTTTCCCGCAGCCAGCATTTTGGAGTCGGAAAACATGTTGAAGTTGAACGTGCGCCGCTGGCCGCGATCGTCGGTGACCACGAGTTCGACATCGTTGGCGCCGGCCGTGAGTGGAAGATCGCGAATGTTGTAATTGCCGGGATTGAGGCGCAGGCGCTGACTGATCGCGCCGTTGACGATGATTTCGACATCGGACGGCCGCTCGATGGCGATGGAGCTGCCGCTCGTCGGACGCAGGCTCTGGCCCGGCGCCAATTTGCGCGGCGACATTTCCAGCGACGCGCCCAGCACGTCGTTGGAGCGCTGGAAGCTGCCCGCCGGCTGATCGACATCGCCGACGTTGAGGCGCATCTGCTGGTCGGGAAAATCATAGACCAGCCGCGAGGCGCGCCGCTTGAAGCCGGCTTTGTGCTCGTAGACGCACACGGCGATGAACGGGCATTGCACGGGGTCGATCGCGCTCTCGTAGGTGACGTCGTTCTCGAGCACGACGCCGGCCATCCGCACTGCCGATTGCAAGCCGAGGTAGAGGCCGACCATGCCGGTCCCTTCCCAGCGATAATCGGCGCCGCCGGTGATGTTGACGAAGCCCGCGATCGTCGCCGGCGCCACGAGGTTGCCGCTACCCACGCGCCCCGCCTGCGCAAGGCTCAGATCGTTGCGGGCGCGTTGCTCGATAGCCGGATAAAATGCCAGCTCCATCTGATTGGGATCGTAGGCCAACCGGAAATCGGCGCCGCCGAGATCCCCCAGCGCGACGAGGCCATTTTTTTCGGGAAGTTTCTCGAGCTGTGCGAGCACGGGCTTGTCGACGGCTTTACCCAACTGCTGGATGAGCGCGGCTTTGGGCACCAGGATCATCCCGTCGGGATCGATGCGCACCATGATGTCGCCCAGCCGTGTGTCGCCCTCTTTCAGCGGCACGCTGACCGTGATGGCGCGACCCGTCGGGTTGAGACGCGCGGAGACGGCGCGCCCGTACCCGGCTGGCTGATCGCCGTTAACGCCGAGTTCGACGCGATTGCCGACGAACGTGAGCGCAATGCCGGCCTTTTTCAATGCGTCGAGCGCCACCTGATCACCCTGATCGGGCAAATTCGCAAGACGCGTCAGCGCTGCCTGATCCTTCTCGAGAACCGGCGTCAGCATGTCGATGAGGATCGACTTGGGCAGCAGAATTTGGTTGTCCGCGTTCGAACGGACCAACACTTCACCCAGGATTTCGCCATCCTGCACGAGCGGCACGAGACGGCCCTCGGGTCCGATCGACGCGGGCGAGGCTTTGGCAGCCGTTTTCGGCATGGCGATGGCGGGTCGTGTGGCCGACGGGAACCCCAGTTCGCGCGTAATGTCGAGTTTGTTGCCCTTCGCCTTGACGGAGAACCCGGCAGAACTCAGCGCTTCGAGCGTGAGTTGGCCGTTCTTTTCCGGGAGCGCCTCCAGACGCGCGACGGCCGCTGGATCGCCATCGAGCAACGGCGTGAGCATGTCGATGAGCGGCGCCTTGGGCAGCCGCACGTCCGATGAGCCCAGCACGTCGGCGGTAATCTCGCCGACTTTCTTGTTGCCGCTCGTGACCTGGAATTCGATCATCGAAGCTCTGCCGGGTGGACGGGCCGGTTTGGTCTCGGAGACTTTCGGCGTGGGGGCCACGCGCGTCAGGCGCAGGTGCGGACGGTCGAGGGCGAAGCTGAAGCCGAAGGCGGCAAGCGCGCGCAGGCGAATATTGCCGCCCTGATCGCGGACCGAGCGCACTTGGCCCAGCAGAGCGCGATCATCGTCGAGCATCGGCGTCAACATGTCGATCAGCGCGGCCTTGGGCACCCACGGTTCGCCGTTGGGCGCGAGCGTGACCATGATTTGGCCGAGCGGGTTGTCATTGAGCGACAACTCGCGCACGCCGTTCGCGCGGTCGCTTCCACGCTGGCGTTGAGCCTGTCCAGGCTCGGTTGGGGCATCGCGCGGGGTCGCTGCGCGGGTGGGTCCAGCTTGCGCCAACACGGCGAGAACAATCGTCGCCGACGCGAGGCGCGCCAGTGCGGTCAGGCGCTTGCCAGGATGCCTCGACCGACGTGGCGTCGGCGGGCTGAACCACTCGGTGATCAACGCATACGCTCGTGATGTGTGAGGTCGACTCTGCTCTGTGGAGTTCGGTCGTGTGCATCCCCCGCAGGGCACTTCAATTCACTCCGTCATCCCGTCTATCCGTCATTCCGGCACCCATCGCGGCTGAAGGGCCGCTCCTCTGCCGGGATGACGGAGTGAATGGAATGGCTCTGACATCCCCCGCTCAGACATCCAGGTCACGGTCGTTTCGGTGTGTAGTCGATGCTGGCCTGGATGGTCGCCACCGAGGCCGGCACTTCGAAAGGTAAGGTGAATTTGCGGCGCTTTCCGGGCTGCACCAGACCCATGCCGACCTTCTGCGCGAAGTCGCCGGGCGTCAGCGTTTGCGACCAGCTTCCGCTGGACAACCGGATGGTGGCGTCCTGCAACAGCGCGTGCACGTTGCTCGCGTTTTCGACGGTGATGGTGGGCCGGCGCTGCGTCGCTTTTTTGTCTCCGACCGAGTCGATGCCCGTGCCGACCAGCTTGACCTGCGGCGACCCTTTGGCGGGCGCCACGTTGATCAGCACGCCGAAACTCATGACGACTTGGACGGCCGATTGGTTCTTCGGCAGTTTCACAGGCACTTGCGACAGCGCGAGCTGATAGCTCTGGCTCTTGGCGAGTTCGGGCCCGCCGAGCCATTCGACGCGAAACACCTGCGTGCCGCCGGGCGGCACCATCGCTTGCGGCGGGAAGATCAAAAACTCGTCGCCGGCTTTGGTCGTGGTCTGCTGGCCGTTCTCGTCGAGCTCGATGCGTTGCACCTGGGCTTCCAGCGCCATCGGCCCTTGGCTCGAATTGGTCGCCGTCACCTGCATCCGGCTCTTGGGGCCAACCGCCGTCATCTCGAGTTGGATGGGGCTGACGGAGGTGGCGTGCGCGTGCATCGATGCGATCGCCAAAGCGATGCACGCGACACCCGAAACGATCATCCAACGCAACGCCCGCATACCATCAGTCCTT
>JANOKV010000297.1:0-7526 GCA_031419415.1 Hyphomicrobiales bacterium
GCGCCACAGTCGGCCATGTGCTCGGCCAGCGTGCGGCCCGTATCCGTGCGCCGCGCCTCCAGAGCGCCATCCGGCAGCGTCCCGAACGCCGACCGGCTGCCGATGTATGACACCTGAAACCAGACGCTTTCCTCAGCCCGGATTGCCATCGTGGTCACGTCGCAGGCGGGGTCGAGCCCGAGTTGCTGTAGCGCCTTCATTGCCACCAATCCGGCGATGACCCCCGCCGCGCCGTCGAAATTGCCCCCGTTGGCCACCGAATCCAGATGTGAGCCCATCATCACGCGGGGCGCTGCCCGGTTCCGGCCGGGAAGCGTCATGTAGAGGTTGGCGGCGTGGTCGGTGTGCTTCTCGAGGCCCATCTTGGCCGCCAGCGCCGCGATCACCCGATACCCGAACTGCTCGCCAGGGCCATAGGTGTCGCGGCACACACCGCTGCCCGTCGGATCCGGGCTGCCGGCACGCAAGTCGTCGAAAAGCTTGGCGACAGTGTCGCGTTGGCTCGCTACGGCGTCGAGAAGATCACGGTCGGCGTCCAGCACGCGGGGTCTCTCCTGATCGTCGGGGAGACTTATCCCCGTGTCCACGGTGGGTGGTATGATGCGGCAAATGACATTGAAAAGGGAAGTACGACGCTGATGACGACCGCCAGGACCCCACGTTTTGCCGCCATTTGCGTCGACCGGCAATCTGACTACAGTGCCGCCAACTGCTACGCGACCGCAGCCGTGGCCCGTCCAGTGGCAAACGGTGACGATGCGCCAACAACAATAAACGGCCCGGGAGGGACGATGCAGACGGCCTCGACGACACCAGACAGTGGAACGCGCCTATCGAGGGATTTATTGGCCGGGCTCTTGCTGATCGCCTTCGGCCTGGCCGCCTATGTCGGCCTGTTCGATTTGCCGACCCGGGATGGCGGCAACGTCGGACCAGGCCTCGTCCCCAAGATCTCCGCCGCCCTGATCGGGGCGCTCGGCGTCGTGATCGCGATCACCGGCTTTTTGCCGTCTGCCGAGCGCTTACAGCGCGGCACGTGGCGCGGGCCCATCTTCGTGCTCGGCGCCGTCATCATGTTCGCCATGAGCGTGCGCACGCTGGGCCTAGCCGTCGCTGGCCCGCTCGCCGTCATCGTATCGGCCTTTGCCGACAAGGACTCGCGCCCGGTCGAAGTGCTGGTCTTTGCCGCCATCATGTCGGTCGGCTGCATCGCCCTCTTCAAGTACGCCTTGCGCCTGCCGATTCCGCTCGCGCCCTTTCTCATCGGTTACTGAGGTCCGCGCGACATGTTCGAACTCTTCGACAATCTTGCGCTCGGCTTCAGTGTGGCTGCGAGCTTGAAGAATTTATGGCTGTGTTTTCTGGGATGCATGATCGGCACCCTGATCGGGGTGCTGCCCGGCGTCGGACCTGTCGCCACCATCTCCATGCTGCTGCCCATCACGTTCGGCATCGACCCTATCGGTGCGCTGATCATGCTGGCCGGCATCTACTATGGCGCCCAGTACGGCGGTTCGACGACGGCCATCCTGGTCAATATTCCCGGTGAGGCGACCTCCGTCGTCACCGCGCTCGACGGCCATCAGATGGCCAAGCAAGGCCGCGCCGGTGTGGCTCTGGGCGTTGCAGCGATCGGTTCGTTCATCGCCGGCACGTTCGCGACCCTCGTGATTGCGGCGCTCGCCGTTCCCCTGACCAAACTCGCGCTGCTGTTTCGGCCGGCCGACTATTTCGCCCTGATGGTGCTTGGCCTCATGCTGGCGGTCGTGCTCGCGCGCGGCTCGTTGCCCAAAGCTCTGGCCATGATCATCGTCGGCGTGCTGCTGTCGACCGTGGGGCGGGATCTCGTCACTGGCGATGAGCGGCTGACCTTCGGTTGGGGCGAAATCGATGACGGCCTGGACTTCGCGGTGATCGCCATGGGGCTGTTCGGCTTTGCCGAAATCTTGCGCAATCTCGAGACGCCCGAATCCCGCGACGTCGTGCACCAGAAGATCGGGCGCCTCCTGCCGAATTGGGTCGACTTGCGCCAGGCGGCGATGCCCGTTGTCCGCGGAACCGGTATCGGCGCCTTCCTCGGCCTGCTGCCGGGCAACGGCGCGGTGTTGGGTCCCTTCGCCTCCTACACGATCGAAAAGAAGCTCGCCGATGATCCTTCCCGTTTCGGACAGGGCGCGATCGAGGGGGTGGCGGGACCGGAATCGGCCAACAACGCGGGCGCTCAGACGGCGTTCATCCCGATGCTCACGCTGGGCGTGCCACCCAATGCCGTGATGGCGTTGATGATTGGGGCCATGACCATCCACAACCTCGTCCCCGGCCCCGAAATCCTCACCAAGCAGCCCAAACTCTTCTGGGGCATGATCGCGTCGATGTGGATCGGCAATCTCATGTTGCTGATCATCAATCTGCCGTTGATCGGCCTTTGGGTGCGACTGCTCAAAGTCCCCTATCGGCTGTTGTTTCCATCCATCGTGCTGTTCTGCTGCATCGGCATCTACTCGGTGAATAACAACCCGGTGGATGTCTATCTGACGGCCGCGTTCGGGCTCTTCGGCTACATTCTGATCAAGCTCGATATGGAGCCGGCGCCGCTGTTGCTGGGCTTCGTCCTGGGACGTTTGTTGGAAGAAAAACTGCGCCAGGCCCTGGCCATCTCGCAAGGGGACTACTGGACGTTCATCCACCACGGAAAAGCAGCCGTCATGCTCGCCATCGCGTTGTTGGCGCTGGTCGTCGCCCTGATGCCGATGATGCGTCGCAGCCGAGACAAGGTGTTTGCCGAATAAGGCGTTGTCGATCCGCCAGAACCCACCCCGTCGGCGCGCGCAGGGGCGCGCCTGCCCTGGGGGTTGGGCGTGCTGCATCTCGTCCCACGCGACGCCGTGTCGTTGGGCGTCAAAGGCCGGGGGTGCTACGCCCTGACCAACCCGCGCGCGGACCCGTCACCAGGGAGGCAAGGACACGATGACCACCGGAACCGAAACTGTCACCTCCACGCTCATCGCCAGCTTCGAAACGGGCGCGCGCACGGAAAACCCCTATCGTCATTGGGTCGTGCGCAAGTGTCTCCCGGCCGCGATGGCGCACGAAATCTCGCATTTGCCATTTCCCCCGCCCGCACTGGGCGGCATTTCGGGCAAGCGCGAGGTCCACAACGCTACGCGCAAATACTTCGATATCGCCAATCGCGCTGAATTTCCCGTGGTCGAGGCCTTCGCCAGCGCCTTTCAATCCCCCTCGATCACCCGCAAAATCGAAACGGCGTTCGGGACCCGCCTGAGCGGCAGCTATCTGCGCCTCGAGTACGCTCAGGACACCAACGGCTTCTGGCTCGAGCCCCACACCGATCTCGGCGTGAAGGTCTTCACGATGCTACTCTATTTGTCCGATGATCCGAGCCATCGCGACCTGGGCACCGACATCTACGACGCCGAGAAGACCCACGTCGGGCGATCTCC
The DNA here is from genome assembly GCA_031419415.1 of Hyphomicrobiales bacterium. Classification (GTDB taxonomy): domain Bacteria; phylum Pseudomonadota; class Alphaproteobacteria; order Rhizobiales; family Hyphomicrobiaceae. The sequence continues at coordinate 3,462 of JANOKV010000297.1, forward strand.
GTTCGAACCCAACGCAGCGATGATATTCGTCCCGTCAAACGACACTTACCACGGCTTCGAGCAGCGCCCCATCGCTGGCGTTCGCAAATCGATCATCATCAACTACGTCACCAGCGAGTGGCGGGCCCGTGAGCAGCTCTCCTTCCCGGACCAACCGATCACTGGCTGAGTCTCACCTTGAATTCGTCCACTTGCCCCACGCTGCGCCCAAAGTTCACCGTGCCAATGTGAGCAAGCCCCTTCCCCCGCGCTTCCAGGCCAGCCAAAATAGGGCTCGGTCAGCAAACTGCTTCGGGAGGCTATCATGCGGTTCAAGGACAAGGGCGTCCTCATCACGGGCGCGGGCAGCGGCATCGGCCGCGAGACGGCGCTCGAATGCGCCGGCGAAGGCGGCATCGTCGCCGTGGCCGACATCGACCTGAAGATGGCCGAGCGCACTGTCGAAGAAATCACCAAACGCGGCGGCCTCGGCTACGCCTTCGCCCTCGATGTCACCGATCCGAAATCGGTGACGAGCGTCGTCACTCAGGCCGCGAACCGCCTCGGCACCCTCGATGTCCTCGTCAACAGCGCCGGCGTGCGCGAGATCGTATCGGTACTCGAGCTCTCCCTCGAAGAATGGAACCGCGTGCTCGGCGTCAACATCACCGGCCTCTTCCTGATGTCGCAAGCCTTCGGCCGCCATCTCGTTGCGGCCAACAAGCCGGGCGTCATCGTCAACCTCGCCTCGACGCTGGGTGTAACAGCCACGCCCAACCGTCCCGCCTACGTCGCCTCCAAGCATGCCGTCGTCGGCCTGACCAAGGAAATGGCGCTGGAACTGGGCGAGAGAAACATCCGCGTCTGCGCTGTCGGGCCCGGCGTCACACGCACGGCCCTGACCGAGCGCTATTTCCAGGAAGAGGACATGGTGAAAACCGTGCGCGGCATGCACGCGCTCAACCGTTGGGGTGAAGCCCGGGAAATCGCCCGCGCCATCCTGTTCCTCGCCTCCGACGACGCGAGCTTCATCACCGGCGAAACCCTTCTCGTCGACGGCGGCTGGCTCGCCGGGAAACGAATGTGAACCCAGACGCCAGGCTTTCAGCCTGGCGCCGCAACCCGACCACCAACGGTGTCAGGCGAAAGCCAGACACCTTCCGCAATCCGAGGCCACGAATGAACGAACAGGTGCGGTTGCCGCTGGTTCCAGCCGAACTCGACGACAGCGCCGATTTCCTCGGTGTCGGCGATCCAGGCGCGCTGGAGGCCATGCACGCTGCGGCAGGTGGTGAGGCGACCCCGCAACGACGCGCAGCGCCGAAGGCGAGCAGCCCCTCGAGTAGCGTCGGCGAATTGGCGTTGCAGGAAGCCTATCGCGCGCGTGGCTTCCTGCGGGCGCGCCTCGATCCCCTCGGCCTCGCCAGCATGCCCGTCGTCGCCGAGTTCGCGCCATCGCAATTCGGGCTCGATCCAGCCTCAGCTGCCCCCCTCATCGAACGCCTGGAGAGCGCTTATTGCGGCTCGATCGGATGGGAATTCGGCTATGTCCACGACGTGCAACAGCGGCGCTGGCTGGAGGCCCAAGCCGAAGCGTCCGTAGTCCTGCGCCCCGACGATGCGACGCGCGTCGCGATGCTGGCCCTCCTTGCCCGTGCCGAAGCCTTCGAAAGTGGCCTCAACCTGCGTATTCCCGGTGGCAAGCTCTTCGGCCTGGGCGGCGCCGAAACGTTCCTGATCGCCCTCGATACGATTATCGGGGAGAGCGCCGGTCTGGGTGTCGACGAAGTCGTCATCGGCGGCATGCACCGGGGCCGGTTCGCCATGATCGCTACCGTCCTGGGCAAACCACTTGGGCCATTGATCGCCGAAATTCTCGGCAAGCCGGCGGTGCCCGACGGCCTCGCGTGTTCGTCGGACGTGTCCTATCACCTGGGATATTCGGGCGACATCGACATCGCGGGGCGGCGCGTCCACATCTCCGTCTCCCCGCATCCCTCCCATCTCCAACTGGCGCCGATCATCTCGCAAGGCCGCGCCCACGCCAAACAAACCCGCCGAGGTCATGGTGGGACCACCCAGGTTCTACCCCTGCTACTCCACACGGATGCGAGCTTCGCCGGCCAGGGCCTCGTCGCGGAAATGTTGCAACTGTCGCGCGTGACGCCGTTCGACATCGGCGGCGCCATTCACGTCGTCATCAACAACCAGCTCGGCTTCACCACCACACCCGAGGAAGGCCGCAGCGCCCGTTCGCCCGTCGATATTGCGCGATTGATCGAAGCGCCGGTCCTGCACGTCAACGGCGATGACCCCGACGCCGTGTGGCGCGCCGCCCAGGTCGCGGCCCACTGGCGCGCCGCCTTCGAGCGCGACATCGTGATCGATCTCGTCTGCTATCGCCGCCCCGGCCACAACGAGATCGACGAGCCGCGCTTTACGCAGCCCGTCATGTATCGCGCCATCGATGTCCGCGATCCGGTGCATCAGCTTTATGACGCCACGCTCGCCGCCGAAGGCTTGGGCGTCGGCGTCGCCGACGCCGAGCGAGCAGCGATGAGTGCAGCCCTCAAGTCGGCTTTCGACGCCGCCAAGTCCTATCGCGTCAACGATCCCGATTGGTTCGAGGCTGCATGGACGGGGCTGAGCGCCGGCAGTCTCGCAGACATGCTCTCCTTCACCCCGACGGGTCTGCCCCGCGATCGTCTCCTCGACATCGGACGCGCGGTCACGACATTCCCCGCCACGCTCGAGGCCGATCCCAAGGTCGCGCGCTTTCACGCCGAGCGTCTCCGATCGATCGAGACGGGCGACGGCCTCAATTGGGCGACAGGTGAGGCGTTGGCACTCGCGTCCATTCTGGCAGACGGGACGAGCGTGCGCTTGGGCGGGCAGGACACCGTGCGTGGCGCGTTCACGCAACGCCACCTCCAGGTCCACGACCAACGCACCGGCGCACCACATCTCGTTTTGGCGCCAGCCGCTGCCAATGGCGCACACGCCGAAATTCACAACACGCCTCTGATCGAGCACGCCGTGCTTTGTTTCGAGTACGGCATCACGCTCGCCGACCCACACCGGTTGGTGATTTGGGAAGCTCAATTCGGCGAGTTTTTGAGCTACGCGCAGGCCGTGTTCGACCAGTGCATCGCCTGTGGCGAAGATCGCTGGCTACGCTCTTCGGGCCTCGTCATCTTGTTACCCCATGGTCTGGACGGTGGTGGACCCGATCATTCGACGGGGCGGCCCGAACGCCTCTTGGCCGCCTGCGCTGGCGCCAACATTCAGGTCGTCAACGCCTCGACGCCCGCCAATTTCTTCCACGTGCTGCGCCGGCAAATGGCGCGACCTTTCCGCAAGCCCCTCGTCGTGCTCACGCCCAAGGCGCTCCTGCGCCACAAGGCCTGCGTCTCGACGCTGGCCGACTTTGCCGAGGGTCGCGGTTTTCGCGACGTCATTCCCGACAGCTCGGTGTCGGCTGCACGACGCGTCATCCTGTGCGCTGGCAAGGTCTACTATGAACTCGCCGCCGCCCGCGCCGAACGGGGTCTCGACAGCGCCGTGGCGTTGGTGCGCGTCGAACAACTGCATCCGCTCCCCGCCGGCGCGATCGCGGCCGCTCTGGCCCCCCATTCCGGCGCCGAGCTCGTCTGGTGCGAAGAAGAGCCGGAAAACATGGGTTGGTTCACGCATCTGGATCGTCGCCTCGAGCGGATCGCGGGTCGCCCTTTCCGTCGCGCTGGCCGCCCCGCCGCAGCCACGCCCGCCGTCGGCGTCAAATACTGGCACGAGGCCGAAATCAAAGCCTATCTCGACGCTGCGTTGGGCGGGTTGGCGTGAAAACATTCCGTCATCCCGGAAACGTGAGGCCTGTGGGCCGATCGTTGTTCGGGATCCAGCGCAAGACGCGTGCGAAGCACTCCGAGCACGCTATACTCCCACCAAACCGACAGCCTACGGGGAGAACACACGATGATCGCACACTCGAGCAACCAAGCTTGGCTGACCCAAGTCGTCGAAAAGGCCCTCGAGCCCGACCTGCCGATCTGCGACCCCCATCATCACCTCTGGGTCGGGCGGCCGGGA
>JANOKV010000298.1:0-2672 GCA_031419415.1 Hyphomicrobiales bacterium
CTGATCGAGACCCGCGTGCGTCCAGCCGTGGCCAACGACGGCGGCGATATCGTGTTCCAGGGCTTCCGCGAGGGCATCGTTTATCTGCACATGCGCGGCGCCTGCTCGGGTTGCCCCAGTTCGACGGCGACCTTGCGCGGCGGCATCGAGCGGCTGCTCCAGCATTTCTGCCCAGACGTGCAGGAAGTTCGCCCGGTCTGACCAGCGGCCCCGGCAAAGCACGCTCAGGCCTCACACACACAGCCCTGCCTGACCTCAGGCAGGGCTTCGATTTACCGGTATGACACTCGAATAGGGGGAGGCCCGCGATGGCGCAGCGGCTCGGCAAGGATACCTTCGATCAACTATTTTTGACCGCACGATCACAGAACAAGTGGCTGGCGAAGGATGTGCCCGACGCCACGTTGCGCGAGATCGTCGATCTCATGAACATGGGGCCGACCAGCGCCAACTGCGAACCGGCCCGCATCGTCTTCGTCAAATCGGCCGAGTCGAAGCAGCGCCTCGCCCCGCATCTGTCGGAAGGCAACCGCGCCAAGACGCTCGAAGCACCCGTATGCGCCATCATCGGCTACGATTTGCATTTCTACGAGCATCTGCCGCGCCTCTTTCCGCACAACCAAACCGCGCGCTCCTGGTTCGAGGGCAAAGGCGAGGTGGCGACGATGACGGCGGTGCGCAACGGCACCCTGCAAGGCGCCTACTTCATGCTTGCTTCGCGTGCGCTCGGTCTCGACGTCGCCCCCATGTCGGGCTTCGACAATGCGGGCGTCGATCGCGAGTTCTTTCCCGACGGGCGTGTGAAATCGAATTTACTGTGCAGCGTCGGCTATGGCGACGCCACGGGTCTCTTCGCCCGCTCCCCCCGGTTCGCGTTCGACGAGATGGCGAAGATCCTCTGATCGGATGGCTCTGCTCGCCGCCCCGACGGCGTTGTTTCTTCGAGGTATCGGCGTTCGATGAACATCCTGGCCTTCGATACCTGTATGGGCGCCGTCTCCGTGGCGCTCGGCTGGACAGGCCCGGATGGCAACCCTTTTCGCGCGCATCGCTGGGAACAGCGCACGACCGGACATGCCGAGCGGCTTTTCCCGATGATTGCCGAGGTTCTGGCGGAGGCCACCCTCCCGTTCGCCGCCATCGACCGCATTGCAGTGACCGTGGGTCCTGGCACATTCTCAGGCGTGCGCATCGGCATTGCGGCGGCGCGGGGTTTTCGGTTGGCGTCGACCTGCGAGGTGGTCGGAATGACGAGCCTGGCCATCATGGCGCGCACGGCTGATCGGCGGTTGGGGGCGGCGCGCGCCGGACGCGATCTCCTCGTCGCGGTCGACGCCCGGCGGGGACAGGTATACGCTCAGTATTTCGGCGCAGCGATGCCCGATCACCTAGCGGCGCCTGTGCTTGCGACGGCAGAAGACGCGGTGGCCTCGCTTCCGGACGTACCTCTGATCGTCGCGGGATCGGGCGCCAAGACGCTTGTCGCTCATGCACGTGCGGCGCGCGGCATTGAAGCTGAGGCTCTGCTCGACGGCCTCGAGCCCGATGCCTACGATCTGCTCGCCATCGCGTCGACTTTGGCGCCGATGCCTGGCGTGCACCCGCTTTACATACGAGCGCCCGACGCCCAACCGCCGGCGGCGCGCGCTTCACTCAGGGCATGACACGAGGCTCGGACATGACAGCACAATCGGGCGTTTTCAATCCCGCCCACGTCAGCATGCTCTGGGCCAAACCCGAGCACGCGACCGAAATCGCCGCCCAGCACGCAACGCTCTTCGATACCGGCTGGAACGCGGAGGCGATCGCCCGCCTGCTCGAGCATCCCGGATCGATCGCCCTCGTCGCCTGCACCGCCACTCCATTGCGCATCGGCGGCTTCGCGCTGGCCCAGGTCGCTGCCGACGAGGCCGAAATTCTGACGATCGGCGTCACTCACGCATGGCAGCGTCATGGTCTGGGGGCGCGACTAATCGGGGGACTCGAACGCGCGGGCCGCAATGCCGGGGCAAAACGGCTGTTTCTCGAGGTCGCCGCATCGAACGCAGCGGCGTTGCAGCTTTACAAATCCACCGGATTCGGCGAAGTTGGCCGCCGCAAGGGCTATTACACCACCCCCACCGGCGCCGAAGACGCCATCCAACTGCGCAAGGATGTGTGAGCCTAGGTGCGCGCGACGTCGAGGTGTCTGGCCTTTGGCTTGACACCCTGGCGCAACCGAGCCCCAGCCCTTTCCGTTTACCGTGAGGGCCGCGGTGTCAGGCCCAAGGCCAGACACCTACGGCTCCCGATCACTTCAACGGTGAATGCGCCGCCGGAAGCATGATCATGCAGGACAGTTCTTCGAGCAAACCACCTGATTTTTTGATGAAGGCCTGCCAGTTCTCGTCCTTTTGCGAAGCGGCGCGCTGCGCCATGCGGGTGTTGAGGTCGGGATAGGACCACAGGTGCACGACTTCGTTGGGCTGTCCGGCTTCCGTGTTCCAGAATCCGACGATCTTGGAATACTTCTCGCGGTGATGCAGCGCTTCCGTGAAATTGGTCGACCACTCTTTGATCGCGCCGGGCTTGGTGCGATAGGCGCGCAGCTCGTAGATGTTGCCCGTGCCCGTTGGCGGCTTGATGCCGACGATGGGATTGAGCAACCGAATATCCTGGCGCACGAGATTGGG
>JANOKV010000299.1:0-16404 GCA_031419415.1 Hyphomicrobiales bacterium
GGCCTGCCAGGCCGCCGGAGGTTTCGCCAGGACTCGCTCGGTTTCGGCCTGGTTCACCTGGACGGCAAGCACGGCAACTATTGTTCGTGCGACCTCATCCTGAACTTTCAGCGCATTGGCGAACGTGCGATCGTATCGCTCGGCCCAACGATGCCTGCCCGACCGGGCTTCGATGAGCTGAGCCGTTATCCGGAGCTTATTTGTCTCGCGGCGAATACTCCCCTCGAGTACGTATTGGACCCCGAGTTCCCGCCCAATCTGCCGCACATCGAACGACTTGCCCTTGTACTGGAAGCTCGAATTTCGCGCGATTACGGCCAATTCTGAAAACCGCGAAAGCTCCGTGATGATGTCCTCGCTCATACCATCGGAAAAATAATCTTCGTCAGGTTGCCCACCGAAGTTCGTAAACGGCAGAACGGCAATCGACGGGCGATCGGGCAATGGCAAATGCTCTGCGCCCGCGATGCCGTGACGCGCCGCTCGTGTCGCCGCCTTCGAGCCATCCGGAATGCTCAGCGAGTAACCACGCCTCGGCATGGTCTTGATCAAGTCTCGACCCTTGGGTCCCAAACCTCGGCGAATTTCGCTGATACACTGCGCAACAGAGTCTTCGCCGACCATGACATCGGGCCAGAGCGCGTGAAGCAACTCGTCTTTCGTGATCACCGTGTCGGGGCGATCCACTAGGTACTGCAGCAGCTCCAGGGACTTTCGGCGCAAAACGACCGTCCCTGACGGCCCATGCAGCGTGGCACGCACCCAATCGAACGTGGTGTCGCCAAGAACGACTGAGTTGGGCGTATCCATTCGACATCCAAACAGCGCGAGGGAGCCCCCTGCGCAAGATTTCAGCCAAATTTCACGAAGGCTTCAAGACTGTCCACCTCCAGGCTTGCTCTAGTCTACCTCAGAGCGTCGACCGTTCAACGCTCTACATCGGCAGCGGGGACAACATGCGCGGCACTGGGGCGTGCGATTTCGATCGCTCTCCTGCATGCCGCAGTGACGGCGCAGACCACAGTCGGGGTTCTGCGCCGTTATTCACTCGAATGACAAACTCTCGACGCACGACTAACCCCGCTATTAATTGAAGATTCTTGCTGGGTGGCACCATGGTGGACGCGATCGTCATATTCGACACCAATGGACGGTTTCACGATGGCCGCTCCGCGAGTCTGCCTGATCATCTCGATGCCTCGATCAGAGGTGAGATGTTGCGAGACTATGTCGCCCGGAATATGGGATATGTCGCGATCACCCACCTGAGCTGCTCGACGCTCGTTCAGGTCCGCCCGTCGCAGGTGTCATTGCTTGCATTCGGCGCGGCGCTGAAATGGCTGAACAAGGGCCGGGCAGAGCAATTCACCATCGCATGTTTCAACAGCGGCAAATGGCATGAGCAGGCTTTTGCGTCGCGGAGAAATGCGATCGCGCATCTGACGGCGACCGTTTTGGCGAATGACAACTTCGTGGTGGCTCTGACACTCGTTGAATGTCGGACTTCTACGCGCAGAGCCCACTATGAATAACACCCTTCTCTCGAGGCGTCGCGAGCATTGCACGATTGGAACAGAAAACTCGCGCGCCTGAGATGCGTTGTAAATGGAATGCGATACTCGGGACGCTCCAACGGTATTTGTCCATCGCACGAGAGACTTCATAGATAGGAAAACCCAATGCATCGGCGGAAGTTCATGAGGGCAGGCGCAGCTACGATGGCGGGTTCCCCTGGTGGCGTTTCTGCGTTGTATTCCGGGATCAACAGATTCCAAAAGATGCACGGCCCCGGTACCGGGGTCTGCGCGCGGGCAGATAACGCGAGTGCCGTCGGCGGGCATTTCACTTGAATGAGACCGTCTTTTTCTGGTCTCGCAAATCGCTAGAAACAATTCATCCGTGCACGCTATGCGTGGACAGAGGGAGGACATCATGCGGCATATATGGCACTTGGCGGCGACTCTGACCGTCGCAACGGCATTGGCTCAGCCGGCTGCTCACGCGCAGTTCGCGGTAATGCAGGGGATCCCAGTTGAGACTTCTACGCCGAGCGTGGATGACTTCCTGAAAGGGAACAAGGGCGAACCGGTCCTTATCGCAGGGCATCTGCGCCTTGTGAAAGCAGGACCGCCAGGGCAGGTCGCGCCGAAACAACCAGTAGTTGTGCTGATGCACGGCGCGGGTGGCCAAGCTCCCTGGAACGGCTACATCAACGAGTGGGCCAGGGTCCTGAATGAAGCTGGAGTATCTACATTCAACTTAGACAGCTATTCCGGCCGGGGCATATTCGATGTCAAAGGCTTGGCGAAGCTACCCGCGATAGTGAGAGCAATGGATGCCTTCGCGGCGCTCAAAGTGCTGTCGAAACATCCTTCCGTCGATTCCGACAAGATTGTCGTGATGGGCTTCTCACACGGCTCGGCTGCTGCGCTTTACTCAAACGTGGCGCGTTTCCAAAAATACTATGCCGACGGTCTGAAGTTCGCGGCCAATGTGTCAGTGTACGGGCTCTGCGGTGTCAAATACCGCGGAGATGAGGATACAGTAAGTCCGCTCCTGATACTTCACGGTACAGCTGAGGACTGGGTGCCGTTCGCGCCATGCGACGATTATGCCCAGCGGCTCGCGAAAGCCGGAAAGGACGCGCGCATAATCGGCTATCCTGATTCGTACCATGTCTTTGATTCGCCGGCCGCCGGTCCTGTTAGAAAAATGAACTTCCGAACCAGCGCCGGATGCCTACTGGAAGAGACCGGAAGCGGCATCGTGAGTCGCGACACGCAAAAGCCGCTCGATGGTGAAGCCTCCTGTTGGAAATCGAGTGTTACGCTCGGCTACAACCCTGAGACGACGAAAAAGGCGCATGAGGATGCTCTGGCATTCCTCAAGGAGAAAGTCCTGAAATGAGAGATCGACCTCGCTGTGGGAACCACAGCGGGGCTGTCTTTGCCTCCACCTCCACGAAGCTACCATGCGACTGAACCTCATGAAGAGAAGCATGGGCTGCCGCATGTGCTCACGACAGCAATTGGCCCTTCACGACGTGACTTCGAAACTGCGTGTCCGCTCCACCTCGGCAGCTGACGTCAATATGAACGATGATCACTTTGTGCAGTATTCGCCATTTGTCAAAAGTGCCGCTGGCCCTGCGCGACGTCGAAGATGCCGAGGATCACGAGTTCGTCGTCGTCGGCAACCTCGACGCGGTACACGATCACGTACGGCAGGTGCGGCACGACAATTTCACAGGTACCCGGTTTGTGGCCGTTGCGGCCAAGATGTGGCAGCGGGCGGCAAGCATCCGAACCATCTCAACAATTCGCAATCGAACGCGTTTGGCAGCGTCGGCATTGTGCCCTTGAATGTACGCTCGAATTGCGACGAGGTGTGCCCTGCTCCGCCGCGACCATCGCATGCTCATGCCCACGATCGGTGCAACACACGATCGATGTCTTGGTCAGAAGCGAAATTTCCTGCATCGACATCGGCAATTGCTTCGTCCACTTCACGCAGTTGCTCATCGCTCAATCGATACTGCTCGGGATCGTGTTCAAGCATCAGCATCAGCACACGAGCAGCGTCGTCTTGGCGCTCCTCCGGCAGCTCGACGATTTGGCGAATGACGTCGGTCAGCAGCTTGGTCATAAGTTCCAATATAGCACGCCCTCGAACACGCACGTGGGCACGGAATTGAACGGACGATGCCTCCCGCCTCTCAGCGACTTTCCTTCGGTATCCCCTTGCCCCCGATGACCCGCCCAAGCTCACGCTCCCAAGCTTCGAGTGCTCGTCGCTTCTCGTCGTCGTGCTCGCCTGCATCGTAATTCCAAGATGTGACTTTCGCCTTTGCACCCGAAACATGGTTGAACACGTGTCCGCGATCCTCAACCGAGATTCCAAGCTTTCGCATCGTCGTGCCACACGTGCGCCGGAAGTCGTGGGGGCCAACCCCTTCGATTCTCGGTTGCATCTTTTTACATATCCGCTGTAGCTGCTTGGTGACCGCATCCGGGCGGATGGCGCCATCATTCTTTGGACTGGGAAAGACGAACGTGTCGCTGTTACTCGCATCAAGCGCCTGTTGCAGAATTTCAACCGCGGTCATAGTCAGTGGCACACGATGGGTCAGGGAATTCTTGGTCCGTTTTCCAGGTATCGTCCACGAAGCCTTGCCTACGGTCAGATCAAGCTCACTCTTGAGCATGCCAATGACTTCCCCCCGTCGTTGGCCGGTCACGATGAGCAGCTTGATAGCGTGACGCACGGCGATAGCCGCTGCGAAATCGCTATGCGTCAGTCCACCCTTTTCATGATCCACGATGAGCCGTTTATCCAACTCGATCCATAGCCGCTCAAGTTCTTCATCCGTCAGCACACGTTCTCGCCGCCGCTCCTCGCCGATCTTTTTCAACCGAGACGCGGGATTGAATTTTGCCCTGTCCTCATCCACCGCCCAATTCATCACGCGATTGAAGAGTGCGACCACGCGGTTCGACTCGATCGGACCTGACCCGTCGTGCACGTGGTCACGAATCTTGCGAACGACTTTGCGCTCGATCTTGTCGTAAGCCTTCGAGCCAACTGCGGACTCGAGGTGTCGACAATATCGCGCTTCCTCGTCCTGCCATGTTACAAGCTTTTTCTTTGCGTGCTCGGTGAGCCACGCTTGAAAAAGATCATCAAATGTCTTCGCGTCTTCCGGGTCGATGCCGTTCTCCACATCAACTCGAATGCGGCTCGCCTCTTTGCAGGCATCGCTGAGACCGATCTCGGGAAACGTGCCGATCTCATGCCAGCGGCGCGTGCGCGATGCACCGCTGCCGAGTTGGTAGAGTGCGAACCAAACTTTGCGCCCCGTTGGGTGAATGATGAGGCGCAGTCCGCGTTCGCCCCTGATCGAGTACGAGGTTCGGCTGGTCGTCGGCTTTGTCGCCTCGATTGCTCGGACGTTCTTTGGAAGAAGCCGTGACTGCTGTTTAGTTGGAAGTGTCGCTGCCATCGGGATCATGCGCCTGAAAATGAGGCCCTGACCTTACTTGATTCTTGCCTACCAGTCCATGGCTGTCTACCAACTGTCTACCAAAAATGCGGCGTTCGAGTGGGACGGAATGTTGTGCCATGAGAAGAAAAAAATGTGTTAACTGATTGATATAGGGAACAACTACTCTTCTCATGGCACAACACGTCGCATCATGGAAGTACATCTCGCTGTCAATGGCATTCACGAGGTCAGGGGTTCGATCCCCCTCGGCTCCACCAGATAAATTGTGGCTCCACGCGGGGGTGCGCAGCGGTTTTATCGGTTAGATGGAAGGTGTGTGCTGCAGGCCATCGGGCGAATGTCGCCCGGGCATGTGGCGGCGGCCTGCTGTGGGTGAGGCGACTACTATTCCGCCGGTCCGCGAAGAAGTTTCGGCAGTTCCGCCAGGCTCTCGATCTTCAAATGCGCCTGATCGGCTTCCGGCCATCCCCAGTGCGCGCGGCCCCAAGGTCCGCGACGAATGAGGATCGGCCACATGCCGGCCGCGCGTGCGGGCAAAACGTCGTTGTCGACCCGATCGCCGACATAGGCGATTCGATGCGGGTCCATGCCTGCCGCCTCGATCACCTTCTGGAAGAATGCCGGTTCGGGCTTGGCCACGCCCCACCCTTCCGACGTCGCGATGAAATCGGCGACGAGACCACTCTCGCGCAGCATCGCCTCCGCCGTGGCCGGTTGATTGCCCACGATACCGATGAAATAGCCGCTCGCCTTCAACGATGCGAGGGTATGGGCGGCATCGGCATAAATGTCGTGCGGTCCGATGACGAACTTCTTGCCTTCGGCATCGCGTTGCGCGCGGGCGGCGGCGAAATCGAAACCGGGCTTGACCCTGGCAAATACGTTGCGCACGGGCTCGCGCAGCGCCATGCCCTCCTCGATCTTCTCCAGGAAATACTCGTAAGTCACGCCCATTCGCATCGCGTAATCGCGATAGAGGCGGGTCTCATCGACCAGCGTTTCACCCACGTCGAAGAATACGGCGCGTATCGGCATCGTCGTTCGTCCTCGTTGCGTCAGGCCACTTTGATCAAAAGCTTGGTGGCGAGCGCCCGCAGATCGGCGGGGAGCTTGGTCGAACGCCGCGCCTCCATGTCGAGATGCACGCCCGACTGCCACATGGACGCCAGCTCGCGCCCCCCGGGGCCCGTCATCTTGTGCAGAACGCGCAATGACGAGTTGCCCAGGTGGGCAACCGACGTGCGCACATCGACCATGTCGCCCGCGACCGCGCCTGTAAGCAGACGCAAGTCCAGCTCGAAGGTCGAGAAGCCGCGTCGATGTTCGTTCATATAGGCGGCCGACATGCCGATTGTCGTCAGCGTCTGTAACATCGCGGCGGAGAAGCGATGGACGTGGTCCGGCAGCGACAGCGCGCCGTTCTCCGCGATTTCCCAGGGCTTGACCCGATCACGCGCCGCGAGGAACCCCGGTGCGTCTGCGAGGGGGGGATGATCGGATGCTTCGGGGCGCGGCCAGACGATCGTCTGCGCCCCGAGTTTCTCGATGACGGCAGGCGATACACGCGTCGGTAGCGCCAGCGTCTCGACGACCCAGGTGACTGTCGTGCCAGTCGTCGAATCGACCACTTGATGACCGAGCTGCATCGCTTGCGGGCCGAGCCCCGTAACGGCGCTCGAAATGTGGAATGCCGTGCCTGCGCGCAATTCGTGCTGGAAGGTCACATGCAGCCGCGATGGCGCGATCCCCACGCGGGCGCCCAATAATTCACGCTCACCAATCAGGTCGAAATAATTGGCGCGGGCATCGGCGAAGCGGTCGAAATAATAGGCGATTGTGAAATGCTCGACCGTGTCGGTTTCCCACGCGTTGACGATGCCGCGGTATGTTTCGACCCATTCAGCCACGCGTGATCTCCCGTCGGTTGCTGCTCCGGCGGTGCGCACAATAGCAGAGCTGGGCGACAGACACACGTCAGGGTCATTCAATCCACACCCTCCCCGGGCTGACACGGGCCGCACATCAAAGTCTTTGGCCGAGCCACCAACGGGGGAGGTGGCGCGATGAGAGGCCCATAGTGGGACGTTCTCAGGCGCCGCTGTCGGGGTTCCTCGCCATCGCCATCGCGGTCTTCGTCGGACGGATTTTTTATGGCACTCGCAACTGTCGCGTATACTGTTAATTAATATGTGAATGAGTGATTCGCCCGTTCGCTTGCTGCACAGCGCGCAAAGTTGGTGGCTTGAGGCGCGCGCGCGTGCGTGAGCACCGCCATAGCGTGCCAGTCCCCACCTACGCGATCCGTTTTATCTCCAGCGTTGGCGAAGCTTGAAATTCGGGCGCTACGCGTGCGCCTCGTGTGTTGGCCGAGCTTTAAGTGTCCAGGTGACTATTCGAAGGAACTTCGATTTGGGACACGCGTCGATCAAGGTTTCCGAAAGAGGGCGCTGGCGCATCATGTGCGCCAATGTGACGCCGCCGATGTTGGCGTGGCTTGCCGCGATCTTCTTGCTTGTCGGGGCCGGGACACTGGCCAGTCCAGCCGCATTTGCTCAGGCCGTCGGCAGCACCGTGATCAATCCAATCACAGGCGCGTCCGAGATCGTCGTGCAGGATATGGGTAACGGCAGTGTTCTGACGAACGCCAACAATGCGATCATCATCCCGATACCTGCGATCAACAGCACGATCGTCAGCGCAGGCGTGACGTATACTGTTGTGAGCTATACCAGCACGGCATTCGGCGTCTCCGTCATCAACTTGACGAGTGGTGGGCCGCCCGCAGTCCCGTCGACGTGGAATGTCGCAACCGATGTCTCGGGACAAATAACGCCGCCTCCGCCCGGAACGCCCGGCAATCCTGGCGGGTCAGTGACCGTCCCCATCCCTGCTGGCAATTCGAACGTCTACATGAACCGGCAAGTCGGCGCGCAAGGTGCCGGCGGCAGCAATGGCTACGGCGTGCAGGTCTGCATTCCGCTCCTGCCTTGCTTCACCATCGGGTATAGCGGTACGAGCGGAAGCCCGGGTGGAGCCGGACCAAACCTCAACGTCAATTTGAACAACGGCAATTGGTCCAACCCAATTTCGAGCATCTCCAACCAACTGCCCGGCGTGACGCTCACCAGCATCGGCGGCAACGGCGGCGGAGGTGGTAATTCCTATGGAGCGCTTCCCGGCCTGAATGGCGGCGCCGCTGGTATCGGCGGGTCAGTCAGTCTGGTTACGGCTCTGGGCAACGCGGCTTCCTTCGCCATCTCGACGTCGGGTGTGCAATCGCACGGCGTATTCGCCCAGAGTATGGGTGGCAGCGGCGGCAACGGCGGCACGGGTTATATCTTCAGTGGCGGCGGCTCGGGCGGACCAGCCAGCGCAGGTAGCGCCGTCAGCGTCACGAATTTCACCAACATTTCCACGACCGGCAGGGGCGCCATCGGTATCTTCGGGCAATCCATCGGCGGCAGTGGTGGTTCTGGCGGCAGTAGCTACGGCATCGTCGGTGGCGCCGGCTCGGCCAGTTTCGGCGGCAACGGCAGCACCGTCAGTGTAACGAACAGCGCCATCATCCATACGTTTGGCCAGGATGCGCACGGCATTCTGGCCCAATCTGTCGGTGGAAGCGGCGGCAATGCCGGCGATGCCGTCGGCATCGTGGCATTCGGCGCCGGTCCAGGCGCCGGCGGCGGGTTTGGCAGTGCCGTCACCGTCAACAACAATGCCGGCGGCTTCATACTGACTCATGGCAACGGGGCTTACGGAATTTTTGCTCAGTCGATCGGCGGCGGCGGCGGCAACGCTGGTTTTTCCGGCGGCCTCGTTGCTTTCGGTGGATCTGGATCCGTGGGTGGCAATGCCGGTTCGGTTCAAGTCACGACACAAGGCGGAAGCGGCATCACCACGTCGGGTGTCGGATCTCATGGCATCGTGGCCCAGTCCATCGGCGGCGGCGGCGGCTTCGGTGGGACCGGCGGCGGAATTGTCGCGATGGGCGGTTCGGGAAGTGCGGGAGGCAGCGGCAGCAGCGTAACTGTCTCCAACAGCGGCTTCATCACGACGACGAATCTCGACGCCAAGGGCATCTTTGCGCAGTCGATCGGCGGCGGTGGCGGCGGCGCCAGCGGCACGGGCGGCATCGTTGCGCTGGGCGGCAGCGGCGGCAGTGGCGGCAACGCGGGCAACGTAATCGCCAACAATGCGGGCGCAATCACGACGAGTGCGCTGGGCGGCGATGCAATCTTTGCGCAATCGATCGGCGGCGGCGGTGGTGCGGGCGCGGCGTCCGGTGGCTTGGTTTCCATCGGCGGCTCCGGCAGCTCGGGCGGCCAAGCTGGCAGCGTGAGCGTGACGAACGCGGGCAATTTGACAACGACGGGCGCTCGGGCGCGCGGTGTATTTGCGCAGAGCATCGGCGGCGGCGGTGGCGCGGGCGGCGACAGCGGTGGCCTCGTGTCGATCGGCGGCTCGGGCAGCGTGGCGAGCAGCGGCAATTCCGTGTCGGTCACAAACAACGGCACGATCGACACCAACGGGGCGGGATCGCACGCCATACAAGCGCAATCGATCGGCGGCGGTGGCGGTGATGGCGGCTCGAGCGGTGGCGCCTTCAGTGTCGGTGGTTCTGGCGGCGGCGGCGGCAATGGTGGCGTCGTCACGATCGCCAACAATCGTGTCCTGTCGACCAGCGGCAACGATGCCAACGGCATCTTCGCCCAGAGCATCGGCGGTGGTGGCGGCAACGGCGGCAACAGCGGCTCCGTCTCGGCATTCGCTGGTTTGGCGATTGGTGGGTCGGGTGGGGTCGGTGGTTTCGGAAGCGCGACGACGATCAATTTTTCTAACTTCAATACGACGATCGGCGGCGTTCCCCAGAGCATCATGCCGCAAATCCATACGCTGGGAGATCGCTCCAATGGCGTAATGGCGCAGTCGATCGGTGGCGGTGGTGGCAATGGTGGCTTTGCCATTCAAGCGACGGCGGGCTCCGGTGCGAGCATCGCCGTGGGTGTCGGCGGATCGGGCGGCGGTGGTGGTCAAGGTGGCAACGTCGCCATCAACGGCAACGCCGCGGTCACGACGCAGGGTGATTATTCCAGCGGTATGGTCGCCCAGTCGATCGGTGGCGGTGGCGGTGGCGGCAATGGCGGCTTTGCAGTCGCCGCATCCGTATCGACTGGCTATTCTGTTGCCGTCGGTGTCGGCGGAATCGGTGGATCGGGTGGCGTCGGTGGAGCCGTCAACATCAACACCGGCGGGCTGATCTCGACGGACGGCAACATGTCCACCGGTCTGGTCGCACAATCGATCGGTGGTGGCGGCGGCAATGGTGGCTTCTCGGGTTCTGTCGCCATCGGGGCCGCCGGCCTCAATGCCAGCGTTGGCGGTCGAGGCGGGGCTGGCGGAACTGCGAGCGGGGTCGTCGTCGGTTTTGCCGGCAACGTCACGACCGGCGGCGCCAATTCTGCGGGCATTACGGCGCAATCGATCGGCGGCGGCGGCGGCAACGGCGGCTTCGCGGTCGGTGGGGCCATCGGCGGAGCGGGCATCAGCATCGGTGTCGGTGGTTCGGGTGGCGGCGGCGGCACGTCGAATGTCGCCCACATCGACAGTTCCGGCAGTGTGGCGACCGATGGGGCCAACTCGATCGGCCTTCTCGCCCAGTCGCTGGGCGGCGGCGGTGGTAACGGAGGCTTTGCGGCGGTCGGGGCTCTGGCCTCCACGGGCGCGGTATCGGTCGGCGTCGGCGGATCGGGCGGAGGGGGTCAACACGCGAGCACGGCATCGATTTATACCGATGGCGGCGGGCAATCCATGACGGTTGCGGGTTATGGCAGCGGCTGGTCGGTTGCGACCGCCGGCAGCAATTCCGCGGGCCTCGTCGCCCAGTCGATCGGCGGCGGCGGCGGTAACGGTGGATTTGCTGGTACGCTTTCGCTCGGCGGGGTGGCGAGTGCGGGTGTCGCTCTGGGTGGCTCAGGCTCGGGCGGCGGAAGTGCCGGGTTGGCGATCGTTCAAAGCGGGTACGGTCGACCCAACGCGAACAATATTTTCACCGGCGGCGACAATTCCTCGGGCATCGTCGCCCAGTCGATCGGCGGCGGCGGCGGCAATGGCGGCTTTGCGGGTTCCCTGAGCGGGTCAGGGATCACGGGCGCCGTCGCAGTTACTCTGGGCGGCCGCGGCGGATATGGCGGCACGGGCTCGACGGCAGAAGCCGACAGCATTGGCAACATCACCACCGTTGGCAACATGTCCCAAGGCATGTTGGTTCAATCGATCGGCGGCGGCGGCGGCAACGGCGGCTTCAGTGTTGCTCTGGGTGGGACGGGCGGCGGCTTCGGCGGTGTCGCAGCGGTCGGCGGCAATGGCGGCGTCGGCAGCCATGCCGGATCGGCGACGCTGCGCAGTCAAGGCAACATCACCACACTGGGTCAGCAATCGAATGGCCTGATGGCCCAATCGATCGGCGGCGGTGGCGGCAACGGCGGCTTTGCCGGATCGGGCGTGCTCGGTCTGGGTGGCGCAGGCGTTGCGCTGGGTATCGGCGGCAGCGGAGCTGGCGGTGGCGATGCCTCCACAGTCTCCGTGGCCAGCGTCGGAAACATATCGACGGCCGGCAGTCAGTCGACCGGTATCTTCGCTCAGTCGATTGGCGGCGGCGGCGGCAATGGCGGCTCGTCGGTCGCGTTGGCTGTGTCTTCCGGGGGCAGTGCGGCGATCGCCATCGGCGGCAGTGCTGCCGATGGTGGCTACAGCGGCAGCGTGACAGTCACGTCGACTGGCAACATCACGACGGGCGCCAACTTCGTTGCGGGTTCTGTCGGTAGCAATGCATTCGGCGTTCTGGCTCAATCGATCGGCGGTGGCGGTGGCAATGGCGGTTTCGCGGGCTCCCTTTCGGCGTCCGGCTCTGCCGCACTCGGGGTCTCGGTTGGCGGCAGCGGCGGTGGCGGCGGGTCATCCAGCGCGGTCAGTGTCTCGAGCACGGGAACGATTTCCACCGCGTTCGACAATTCCACGGGGCTCTTGGCCCAGTCGATCGGCGGCGGTGGCGGCAATGGTGGGTTTGCGGCCGGGCTCGCTGTCGGCTTGGGTGGTGCTTCGGGCAATGTCTCGGTCGGCGGCTTCGGCGGCACAGGTGGCAACGCCAGCACCGTCGTCGTCAACGGTGCAAACAACATCCACACGCGGGGCGCGCAATCCAGCGGCATTCTCGCCCAGTCGATCGGCGGCGGTGGCGGCAACGGTGGGTTTTCGATCGGGCTTGCCGGGGGATCGTCGTTTGCCGGCTCCGTATCCGTGGGTGGGTTCGGCGGCGGTGGTGGAACCGCAGCGGCAGTCACCGCGATAAATACGGGCACTGTTCATACGCAAGGCGCCGACGCTTACGGTATAGCGGCCCAGTCGATCGGTGGCGGTGGCGGTAACGGCGGGTTCTCGATCGCCGGCGGGTTTACGGTCGGATCGGCCGGACTTGGCGTATCTGTCGGTGGTTTCGGCGCCGGCGGCGGCAACGCGAGCGACGTCACCATTCAGAGCTACGCCCAGTCTGTGGGCGGCGTGCCGGTGCCCACAGCGCCTGCAGGCATCGCCACATTGCAAACGGACGGAGATCGCTCGCACGGCATCTTGGCCCAGTCGCTCGGCGGTGGCGGTGGCAACGGTGGATTTTCCGCCGGTGGGGCTGTGACGCCCGGTGGCGGCACGTTCGCAGCATCGGTCGGTGGCTTCGGTGCGGGCGGCGGCAGCGGTGGCATCGTCACCGTGACGAGCGTCAACAATATCGTGACCAACGGGGGCCATTCGAATGCCATCCTGGCACAATCGCTCGGCGGCGGCGGCGGCAACGGTGGGTTCTCATTGGGCTTGGCGGCGGGCTCTCAATTTGCCGGCGCGCTCAGCGTTGGTGGCTTTGGTGGCGGTGGCGGCAGTGCCGGCGCCGTGACCGTCACGAGTTCGGGGACGCTACTGACGCGTGGTGATTCATCGGACGCGATCCTGGCTCAGTCGATCGGCGGCGGCGGTGGTAACGGCGGTTTTTCCCTGTCGGGCGCATTCGCACTTCAGAATGCCGGCATCGCCATCTCGATCGGCGGCACGGGCGGCGGCGGTGGTCGGGGCGGTGCAGTCGTCGTCAGTCGAAATGCGGGCGTCACCCTCGCCGGGTCCAGCGCCACGATCGAAACCTTGGGCCAGAGCTCCGATGGCATAACCGCACAGTCCATTGGCGGCGGCGGTGGCAACGGCGGCTTCTCGGGTAGCTTCACTGCCACGATGAACTCGCGGGCGAGCGTCGCCATCAGCATCGGTGGCTTCGGCGCGGCCGGCAACAGTGCGAGCACAGTCGGCCTCACCAGTGTCGACAACATCCTGACGCATGGTGATGGTTCCAACGGCATCCTCGCCCAATCGATCGGCGGCGGCGGCGGCAATGGCGGCTTCAGCTTGGCCGGATCGCTCTCGGTCCCCAGCGGCACATCGGTCAATCTGGCGGCCTCACTCGGTGGCTTGGGCGGCTCGGGCGGCAACGCTGCGGCTGTCACCGTCAATGCGACGGGAATGATATCGACGCTCGGGCATCACGCGGATGGCATCCTCGCCCAATCGATCGGCGGCGGTGGCGGCAACGGCGGCTTGAGTATCGCAGCAACCGTCAACGGCTGTCCGGGGTGCCCAACTCCGTCGGCTCTGACGGCATCGGTGGGAGGAATGGGCGGATCGGGCGGTGCGGCCGACACGGTCTTCGTGACCCGCAACGGCTCCATCGTCACGGCCGGCGATCATTCCGCCGGCCTACGCGCCCAGTCGATCGGCGGCGGCGGCGGCAATGGTGGGCTGTCGGTCGCGGGGTCGATCAGCGGCGTCGACGCCAAGCAGATTTCTGCCAGCGTCGGCGGCTTCGGCGGGGCCGGCAGCAATGCGGGTCGCGTCACGGTCCACAGCACCGGCGCGATCACGACCGGCTCGATCACGACGCAGAGCGCCCAGGTTGCCGTCGTCGGCACGGTCTTCGAGAATTTTACGGTCTACACGGGTCGGGAATCGCACGGCATCGTCGCTCAATCCATTGGCGGCGGCGGCGGCAACGGAGGCTTGTCGATTGCGGGCGGCATTGGATTGGTGGGCGCGGGAGTTAGTGCGAGCGTCGGCATTTCTGTCGGCGGGCTGGGGGGTTCGGGCGGCATCGGCGACGCAGTCATTGTGGGCCACAACGGTCTGATCACGACCTATGGCCATGCCGCGCACGGTGTCTTTGCGCAAAGCATCGGCGGTGGCGGCGGCAGTGGCGGTGGCGCCATCACTGGTTTGCTCGCGGCGGGTAATCCGGTCACGGGTCGCCCGGTCAATGTGTCCGTTGCGGTCGGCGGCAAGGGCGGCAGTGGCAACACCGCTGGCAATGTGACGATTGACCAGACCGGTGGCATTCAGACGTCGGGCTTTGGTGCTCACGGCATTCTCGCCCAATCGATCGGCGGTGGCGGAGGCACAGGCGGCAATGCCAATTCGATCTCGCTGCAGCTCGGCTCCAAGTGCACTTTGGGCGCGATCAGCGGGGTCATTGCGGCCTGCCAAAGCGTACCCGATGACGCCAGAGGCGTGAACGTGCAAGTTACGGTGGGCGGTTTCGGCGGCACCGGCAACGATGCAGGAACCGTCACGGTCACCAATCGTGACGCCATTCGCACGAACGGGTCCTACTCGTCCGCAATCATTGCCCAATCGATCGGCGGCGGCGGCGGCACGGGCGGTAACGGCATCATAGGCCCCGAGGGGCTCTACCCAAATCCGACACCGGTTCCATTCGGGATGGTTCTCATCCCGTTCGGCACCAGTGGTCGTTTGGAATCGCTTGCCACTGTGGCCGTTGGTGGCTTTGGCGGCGCCGGCGGTGATGGCAAAGCCGTCACGATCACCAACACCGGCGCAATAACGACGACTGGTGCGACCTACGCGGGGGGCATTCGCGCCCAGTCGATCGGCGGCGGCGGCGGTGATGGCGGCAAGGCATCGGCGGGACTATTGGGCACGGTCGCCATTGGTGGGTACGGTGCAGCGAGCGGGAGCGGTGATAGCGTCACCATCACCAACAATCAGGCCGGAGCGATCATCACGGCGGGCACGTACTCGGATGGCATCTTCGCCCAGTCGATCGGCGGCGGTGGCGGCGACGGCGGCGGGTCCGGTGGCGTTATTGCCCTGGGCGGTCGCGGCGGCAGCTCCGGGGCTGGCGGGGCCGTTTCAGTAACGAACCATGCCGCGATGCAAACCAGCGGTGAATTTTCGAGCGGAATTTTTGCGCAATCGATCGGCGGCGGCGGCGGCAATGGCGGCGGCGCCAACATGAGCGGCATCACCATCGGCGGCAATGGCGGTTCGACGGGCTCCGGCGGCAGCGTCACGATCACCAATGCGAGCACGGGCAACATCCTGACGCTGGGCGCGACCTCGCACGCCGTCTTCGCGCAGTCGATCGGCGGTGGCGGCGGCAATGGCGGCAGCAATTCGCTAGGCGCGATCGTCGCGGTCGGCGGTTCTGGCGGTCACTCCGGCAATGGCGGTCACGTCACGATCAGCAACGCCGGCATCGTGGAAACACGTGGTGAGCACTCCATCGGCCTGTACGCCCAGAGCATCGGCGGAAGCGGTGGAACGGGCGGCGCCACGCTCGTCTCGGCGATTTCAGTCGGTGGCCCCGGCGGCAGCAGTGGCGATGGCGGTCTCGTCGATGTCACCAACACGGGCTCCATCACTACGATCGGTGCGGGCGCCGATGCGATCCGCGCGCAATCGATCGGTGGCGGCGGTGGCTCTGCTGCTGGATCTGGCGGTACGAACGTTGGCCTCGGGTTGCTGGTGTCAGTCGGCGGTAGCGGCGGCGGTGGCGGACTAGGTGGCGCGGTGAGCGTTACGAACTCGAGTATCCTGTCGACGACTGGTGATCAGTCCAACGGAATTTACGCGCAGTCGGTCGGTGGTGGCGGTGGGGACGGTGGTCGCGCGATCGGCCTCGTCGCCGTCGGCGGCAGCGGCGGCCACACGGGTGACGGCGGTACGGTATCGGTATCCAACGCGGCAGCCGGTACGATTGTGACGCGAGGCATCCTGTCGAACGGCATCTTCGCCCAGTCGGTGGGCGGCGGCGGCGGCAACGGTGGTGGCGCATGGTCTGGTAGTCCGATCGGGGTCTCGACCAGCGTCGGCGGCAACGGGAGTGGCGGCGGTCGCGGTGGTGCTGTCGCAGTCGATAACTTCGGCCAAATCCAAACAGACGGCGCGGCTTCGCAGGCCATATTTGCGCAGTCTGTCGGCGGCGGTGGCGGGGTGGGGGCCCTCGACGGGCGGGGGCGGGGGCTGGGGGTCATAGCACCCGGCGCCGGCGCCGGCGCCGGGGGGGGGGGGGGGGG
>JANOKV010000300.1:0-5644 GCA_031419415.1 Hyphomicrobiales bacterium
ACGCCGGGCGTTCTACGCGTTTTCACAGGCGCCGACCTTGCCCCGCATTGCGAGCCTTGGGTTGCGGTTCTGGCCCATCTGAAGGGCATGAAATCAGCGCCACAGCTCCCGCTACCGTTGACGACGGCCACCTGGGCGGGAGAGGCGGTCGCCGCTGTTGTCGCCCAGAGCCGGGCGATCGCCGAGGACGCAGCCGCCAAGATCAGCATCTCTTGGGAGCCGCTGCCGCCCGTGACCGATATGGAAACGGCCCTCGATAAGGCGACGCCGGTCATACACGCTGACCTGGGCGACAACCTCGTCTTCCAGCGCGTCAACGAGACCGGAGACGTCGCAGCGGCGTTCAAGGCGGCCCACAAGATCGTCGAGGCGACGTTCCACACCGGCCGCCATACCGGGGTCACCCTCGAGCCGCGATCGATTTTGGCCGAGTTCAGCAAGAGCGATGGCACGCTGACCGTGCATCACGCCACGCAAGCCCCACACATGATGCAGGAGGTGTTCGCCAAGCACCTGCGCCTGCCGATCTCCGCCGTGCGCGTGATCTGCCGAGACATCGGTGGCAGCTACGGCATCAAGGTTCACGTCTACCCCGACGAGGTGGCGGTCGCTGTCATCGCCATGCTGCTCGGCCGACCGGTGAAGTTCGTCGCCGACCGCTTGGAGAGCTTTGCATCCGACATTCACGCCCGCGACCACCGCATCACCGCGCGCATGGCCGTCGATAGCGAGGCGCGCATCACAGCCATCGAGGCCGACGATTTGACCGGCATCGGTCCCTATTCCGTCTATCCCCGCACCAGCGCTGTCGAAGGCAATCAGGTGATCAATCTGATCGGCGGGCCCTATGATTTTGCGAACTATCGCGCCAAGACCACCGTCGTGCTCCAGAACAAGACGCCGACTTGCCAGTACCGCGCCGTCGGCCACCCGATCGCAGCAGCGGTGACGGAAGGCCTCGTCGATCTCGCCGCCGAGGCCATGGCGATGGACCCCGTCGCCTTTCGACTGAAAAATCTGATGCAGGACGGCACCTACCCGCGCACCTCCCCCGCCGGCATGCGCTTCGAGGGGCTCTCTCATATCGAGTCGATGACCAAGCTGGTCGCGATGATGGACTATCCTCGCCTGCGCGCCGACCAGCACCGGCTCAGGGCCGAGGGTGTCTACCGGGGCATTGGCATTGCGAGCTTCATCGAGCTGACCAATCCGTCACCCTTCATGTATGGCATCGGCGGCGCGCGCATCTCGGCTCAAGATGGCTGCACGGTGCGCATCGACCCCGACGGATCGGTGGTGGCGGCTACCGGCGTCACCGAGCAAGGCCAAGGCACCGAGGCCATCATCCGGCAGATCGTCGCCGAAGCCGTGGGCGTGCCAATCGACAGGGTGCGCGTCATCACCGGTGATACGCTCACCACGCCCTATGGCGGCGGCACCTGGGCCTGTCGCGGCGCTGGCATCGGCGGTGAAGCCGCGTTGCAAGCGGGGCTCGCCACGAAGGAAGCGGCCCTGAAGGTCGCCGGCGTCATGTTGCAGGCGTCCCCCGGGGATCTCGATCTCATCCTGGGCGACATCGTCGACAAGGCGACAGGGGCCGTGCGTATGCCGCTCGCCGAGCTCGGGCGCATCGTCTATTTCCGCGGCGATACCTTGCCGCCCGACCTGCCGCGGGAGCTGATGCAGACGCGGCACTTCATCACCAAGCAATTCCCGTTCGCCTTCACCAATGGCGTGCAAGCGAGCCACCTCGAAGTCGACGTCGACACCGGCCTCGTGCGACTGCTCAAGCACTGGTGCGTCGAGGACTGTGGCCGCATCATCAATCCGCTGCTGGTGGACGAGCAGGTGCGCGGCGGCATCGTGCAAGGCATCGGTGGTGCGCTCTACGAGCACTGCACCTATTCGGCGAATGGCCAGCTCACCGTGGGCTCCATGGCCGACTATCTCGTGCCGATGGCCGCAGAGATGCCCGACATCGAGGTGGGGCACGTCGAGACGCCAACGGCAGAGTCCCTGCTCGGAGCCAAGGGCGCGGGCGAGGCAGGCACCGCTGGCGCGCCGGCCGTCGTCATGAACGCCATCAACGACGCTTTGAGCCCGTTCCGGGTCAAAGTATTTTCCCAACCCTTCACACCGGAGCGCATCCTGGCCGCATTGGGCCGTATCGAACCGAGGTGAAGGACCGTCACGACGCTATCGATACTACGGGCTGCCCTTTGCTGCCCCCTTCGAGGAGATGACCCATGGGCGAGATCCGCAAGCTGACGCCGCTCTCCATCACGGATGCGGTGCTTGAGCAGATGGCCGCCACCTCCGACCCACGCTTGAAGGAGATCATGACCGCCGCCGTGAAGCATCTGCATGCGTTCGCGCGCGAGACCAACCTGACGCCCGCCGAATGGCTCCAGGGCATCGCGTTCATGACGCAGGTCGGCCGGATGTGCACACCCGAGCGTCAGGAGTTCATCCTGCTCTCCGATACGGTCGGCCTTTCGGCGCTGGTCAATCTGATGCACGACCGCACAGCGATCGAAGAGGGGACGGATACGAGCCTACTCGGCCCCTTCTATCGCGAGAACACACCCAAGCTCGAGCGCGGCGCGCAGATTGCCAAGACATCGGACGGGCCTGAAGCCGTCCTGTGGGGACGCGTCACCGACGTCGCCGGCAAGCCGATCGCCAATGCGTCCGTCTCGGTCTGGCAAACGGGCTCACACGGCCTCTACGACGTGCAGCTCGAGGGCGCCCCGGTCGATTATCGCGGCGTCGTCGATACGGATGGTGACGGCCGCTACTGGCTGCGCACCGTGCTGCCCATCGGCTACTCGATCCCCATGGACGGGCCGGTGGGGGCGCTGGCCAAGGCGCAATCCCGGCACGGCATGCGGCCAGCCCACATCCATTGCATGGTCGGCGCGCCCGGTTACCGCGAACTCATCACGGCGCTCTACCTGAAAGGCGACCCGCACCTTGCCGACGATACGGTATTCGGCGTGTCGTCGGATTTGGTGGCCGAAGTGAAAGCGGCCGACGCCGCCTGCCCGATGCAAGCGCTGCCGTCGATCCGCTTCGATCTGCGCATGGCGCGCGAAGGAACCGCCGACACGGTGGCCGGACGCGTCGGCGCTGATCCATCTGCCATACTGGAGCCTATGGCGCGATAAAGCGCATCCGATCACCGCACGGCGGCACGCCGGGCCAACGACAACTCGAGGGAGGACGAAATCATGCTGCGAAGGACGGGATTGACTGGGGTCGCACTGGCGATTGCCGCCGTGCTGGGATGGGGCCATCACGCCTCAGCGCAACAGCCGCCGATCAAAATCGGCATGAGCATGCCGGCGACCGGCGGCCTGGCGGCGGGCGGAAAATCCTCGCTGATCGGCATCGAGATCTGGCGCGATGACGTCAACGCCAAAGGCGGCCTGCTCGGGCGCAGGGTTGAAATCATCACCTACGACGACAAGTCGAGCGCATCGGAGAGCCCGGCGATCTACGCCAAGCTGCTCGACGTGGACAAGGTCGACATCCTGTTTGCGCCCTACGCGACCGTGCAGACAGCGCCGATCATGCCGATCGTCAAGCAGCGCGGCCTGCTGTTCATGGGGAACTTCTCGTTCCAGGTGAACAGCAAAGTCGGCCACGACATGTGGTTCAACAACGCGCCCTGGGGACCGGCTGACAGTTGGGCCAAGGCATTTATGGATATCGGCGCCAAGGCCGGCGCGAAGTCGATGGCGATCCTGGCGGCCGACCAGGAGTTCGCACAAAACGTCGCCCGGACCGCCAAGACCGTTGCCGGAGAGCGGTCGCTGCCCGTCGTCTACGAACAGAACTATCCGCCCAACACGGTCGAGTTCTCATCGATGATCCGGGCGCTGAAAGCATCCAAGCCCGACATGGTTTTCGTCGCCTCGTATCCGCCGGACTCGGTGGGCATTCTGCGGGCGATCAACGAAATCGGCATCGGCGACAACGTCAAAATTTTCGGCGGCGGCATGGTCGGATTGCAGTTCGCCGCCAACTTGGAGTCGATGGGTTCGCTGCTGAATGGCGTCGTCAACTACAATAGCTGGTTGCCGGAGCCCAGCATGTACTTCGAAGGCACGACAGAGTTCTTCGAAAAGTACACCCCACGCGCTGCGACCGCGAAAGTCGACCCGCTCGGCTACTATCTGGCGCCGTTCGGCTACGCCACCGGCCAGATGCTCGAGGCCGCCGTCAACGCCACCAAAGGTCTCGAACAGAAAGCGCTCGCCAAGTACCTGCGCGAGAACGTGCATAAGACCGTCGTTGGTCCGATCGAGTTCGGTCCCGATGGCGAGCGCAAGGTTTCAGCCACCCTGCAAGCGCAATACCGGGGCGTCGTCGACAAGAACCTCGACCAATTCAAAACCTCGGGCAAGCAGGTGATCCTGTTTCCGGAGAATTTGAAGACCGGCGAAGTCGTCGTGCCGTTCGAAAAAGCACGCAAATAGGGCAAGGCTCGCGGGTCGGGGGGTGTCGCGCGCGGCCCCCCGACCCTCGATTATCATCACCCCAAGACCAACCCCTCACCCCACCCACTTTCTGCCTGTATGCAACGGGCGGAAAGAGGGCGAGCTTCCGGCCCCCATGTTCTCCTTCGAGCTTCTCCTCGACGCCATCGTGCTGGGCCTCTTGGTCGGCTGCTTTTATGCAGCCGTCAGCATTGGGCTTTCCGTCTCGTTCGGGTTGCTCGATGTCCCCCATGTGGCGCATCCTGCTCTGCTCGTGTCGGGCGCTTACGGCACCTACATTCTCAATCACCAATGGGGCGTCGATCCCATCGTCGCCGGCCTTGCGATCATGCCGCTCTTCTTTCTCATCGGCGTCGTGATTTATCGGCTCTACTACGAAACATTCGAGCGCCGCGGCAGCGAGGCCGGTGTGCGCGGGATCGCATTCTTCTTCGGGATGGCCTTCATCATCGAGGTTTCCCTGACCTTGATGTTCGGCGTCGATCAGCGCACCGTCCAGGCCCCCTACATCGGCAAGAGCATGGACATAGGCGACATGCGCATCCCGCTGCGGCTGCTGGTCGCCTTCGCCGTGGCGCTCACGTTGACGCTGTTGCTCACCCTCTATCTGGCGCGCACGTTTCTGGGGCGGGCGATCCGGGCCGTCGCCCAAGACGAAATGGCCCTGCGCCTGATGGGCGCCAACCCGGTGCGCGTCAAACAATGGGCGTTCGGCATCGCGACGGCCGTGTTGGGGCCAGCGGGCGCGTTGCTCATTATCATCGCGCCCGTCGATCCGACGCTCGATCGCGCCTACATCGGGCGCACATTCTGCGTCGTGGTCATGGCGGGCCTGGGCAGCATGTCGGGAACCCTCGTCGCCGCCATCATTCTGGGTGTCGCGGAATCGATCGTGCTCACGCTCTATGGCGCATCGTGGGCGCCCGCGATTTCATTCGCCATGTTGCTCGCCGTACTCGCCGTGCGTCCTCAAGGCCTGTTCGGGAGGTAGTTGCATGGCACGCGCACGCGGCAGTTTGGCGTTCTGGGCGGGCGCGGCGATCTTCGTCGCGGCCAGCGTTCTGGCGACGTTCCTGGTCAAGAACGAATACCCCTTCTTTGCCGGCTACGTGATCCTCCAGTTCATCGTATTGGCGACGGCG
>JANOKV010000301.1:0-4275 GCA_031419415.1 Hyphomicrobiales bacterium
AGAGTGCCGACCAGGAGTTGAACGCGTGTCGCGCAAGACGGCAGGTCCAGAAATCGAGCGACTGATTCAACTGCTGGCGCGCCTGCCGGGGTTGGGTCCCCGTTCGGCGCGCAAGGCAGCGTTGACGCTGTTGAAGCGCCGATTGGATTTGCTGGAGCCCCTATCTGCTGCGCTCGCCGCGGCTGCGGCCAGGCTGGTTTCCTGTCCTGAGTGTGGCAATCTCGATACCGTGACGCCCTGCACGATCTGCGCCGATCCGGCGCGCGACCGGTCACTCATCATCGTCGTGGAAGAAATGGGCGATCTATGGGCGCTCGAGCGTGCCGGCGTCGTGCGCGGGCTCTATCACGTGCTGGGCGGGCATTTATCGCCCCTCGATGGCATCGGGCCCGACAATTTGGATATCCCCCGCCTGATCGCCCGCGCCGTGCCCCCGGTCTCGGAGGTCCTGCTGGCGCTGAATGCGACGGTCGAAGGACAGTCGACCGTGCATTACCTCCGTGAGGCCCTGGAGGCGAGCGGCGTCCGGGTTTCGGTGCTCCAACAAGGGGTGCCTGTCGGGGGAGAGCTGGATTATCTCGACGAGGGCACACTGGCCGCCGCTGTGCGCGCACGACGCACGCTGTAGGGCCCATTGGCCACATGACTGTTGAGAACCGATTTTAGTGCGATTGTAGCGGCCACCATCGGGCGTTAAAGGTTCCTGGAGGGGCCCGAAACGGGGTGGTCTGCGAAACGGAGGCGAGGGACGCCTTGGATACGCCGTTCGAATGGCGCGGGGCGATTGTGCGGGTTCGGGCGTGGTTGATCGACCGCTCCCGGCACCATAAACGCATCGTATTGTTCGCCAACGATTTCATATTGCTGTCTCTCGCCATGTGGGTCGCGCTCAGCATGCGCTGGGGCCGGCCCTACTGGCCGAGCACGCCGTTTCTACACGTGCTCTTCTGGTCTGGTCCCCTGACCGGGATCATTGCCTTCCAAAGCCTCGGCCTCTATCGCCTCGTGACACGGTTTTTAGGCTATCGCGGCGCGTTCCGGATCGCTTGGGGCGTGAGTTTGGCGGTCCTGCTCTGGGGCCTCGTCGTGTTGATGGTGATCGGGAGTGGGGTGCGCGACATCGCGTTCCCGCGGTCCGTCATCTTCATCTATGGCGTGCTGGCGTTTCTATTCGTCTGGGTCAGCCGAGAGACGGCCGGCCTCATCTTGAAGGGCGACGCCTATTTGGGCGCAGAGACCTTCGAGCGGCGACGCGTGGTGATCTACGGCGCTGGGACGAGTGGCGTCCAGCTCGCAGAGGCCCTGCGGCGCAGCGGGGACTACGATCCGGTCGGGTTCATCGACGATGCGCCGAGCCTGATTGGACAAAATGTCGGGGGCCTGAAAGTTTATCGCGTCGACAAGCTGCCCCACCTCATCGCGAGCAATGGCGTCAAAGAAGTGCTGCTCGCCGTCCCCGAACGCCAGCGCCGGGATCGGCGCGACATCATCCGCCGCCTCGCCACCCAACCGGTGCGCGTGAAGACGATGCCGGCGATCGAGGACATCGCCACGGGTCGCGTCTCCGTGACCGACCTCAAACCCATCGATGTCGATGATTTGCTGGGTCGCGATCCTGTCCCGCCCAACGAAGCATTGCTGCAACGGGCGATCACCGGCAAAGCCGTTATGGTCACCGGCGCCGGGGGCTCGATTGGATCGGAGTTGACGCGCCAAATTCTGCGTCGATCGCCGCGTACGCTCGTGCTGTTCGATGTATCGGAGGTGGCGCTCTACCAGGTCGAAGAGGACATTCGCGACGGCCTCGCCAAGCCTGGTTCAGCAGGCGTGCACACCCCCCTCGTCGTTGGCATTCTAGGATCGGTTCTGGATGGCGAACTGCTGGAGCGCACCATTCGCGAGTACGGCGTCGAGACGATCTATCACGCAGCCGCCTACAAGCACGTGCCGATCGTGGAGGCCAACCCGATTGCGGGGCTGCGCAACAACACGTTGGGTTCTGCTGTGGTGGCCGATGTGGCCGCCCGCACAGGGGTCGAGCGCGTCACCCTGGTGTCGACGGATAAAGCGGTGCGCCCGACCAACGTGATGGGGGCGAGCAAGCGCTTGGCTGAAATGGTGTTCCAGACGGCGGCGGTGAGGGAAGGCGCACGCGGCACGGTGTTCACGATGGTTCGCTTCGGCAATGTCCTCGACAGTTCGGGCTCCGTCGTGCGCCGCTTCAAGAAGCAAATTCAGGACGGCGGGCCGGTGACCGTCACGCATCCGGACGTGATCCGCTATTTCATGTCCATTCCGGAAGCCGCCGAGTTGGTGATCCAGGCCAGCGCAATGGCGAAAGGCGGCGAAGTGTTCGTGCTCGATATGGGCGAGCCGGTGAAGATCGACGATCTGGCGCGCAGCATGATCCGTCTGATGGGCCTCGACGTGGAGGATGAAAACAATCCCGAGGGCGATATCGCCATCAAATATATCGGGCTGAGGCCCGGCGAAAAACTCTACGAAGAATTGTTGATCGACGAGAATGCAACCGCGACCGAACATCCCCGTGTTCGCCGCAACAACGAGCGGTCTCCGACGCCCGATGAATTGCAGAGGGCGCTCGAGGCGCTGACGGCAGCCATGGCCTCGGGTCGCGTCGAGGCGATCCACGCCGTCTTGGCGCGCACCGTCGAAAACTACGATCCCAAAACGCCGATCGCGGGCGCCTTCGACGCGGCTGGTGTGTGGGTGGCCGCGTCCAGGACGCTGCATTGATGGCGCCGAGCCCCCGCGCGCCGACGACGGGTGTGCGCCGCATCGCCGTCATCGCCCATTCGGCCTCCTCGCTGCTGCGCTTTCGCGGACCGCTCATTGCCGAGATCGCGGAACGGCGGCATCGTGTTCTGGCCGTCGCGCCGGGCCTTGGCGGAGACGAGGCGGCTGACCTCCAACGGCTGGGCGTCGAGACCGCCACGGTCGTGCTCGAGCCGGCGGAGGCGGGCCTCCTGTCCGATCGCCGAACGGCCAAGGCCGTGGCTGCCCAGCTCGCGGCCTTCGCGCCGCATATCGTGTTGAGTTCGGGGACGAGGTCTGCCGTGTTCGGGGCGATCGGGGGGCGCAAAGCCGGTGCGCACACCGTGCTGATGGTGAATGGGCTTGCGGCGCTGGGGCTTTCGCCGACGGCGGCATCGGGGACATGGCTTGTCGACAGTATGGTGCGGTGGCGTGCGAAGGCGGCATTGTCGGCGGCCGATATCGTCGTGTTCCATAACGCGGCCGATCGGGCCTGGTTGAGGAGCACCGGTCTTTTGCCGGCGACCCAGAGGACGCTCGTGCAACCGGGCTCGGGCGTCGATCTCGAGCGTTGGGCCGAAGCGCCATTACCGCCAATGACAGGCCCCCTCGTTTTTCTGATGGCGGGCCGTCTCGCGCGCTCGACCGGCGCCGATGTGTACGCAGCGGCTGCAGCGCGCGTCGAAGCGCGCGTGCCCGGAACGACATTTCTGTTTGCGGGACCCGAAGGGCAGGGCTCAGATGGTTTGACGGCCGCCGTCTTGAACACCGGTGCGGTCGAATATCTGGGTGCGCTCGATGATATCGGTCCGGCGATCGCGCGCGCGCACGTCTTCGTCTATCCGTCACAGCGCGAAGGCCTGCCCGGCGCCGTGCTCGAGGCGATGAGCATGGGGCGACCGATCCTCACCACGGACACGCCGGGATGCCGGGAAACCGTCGATGAGCGCGTCAACGGGTGTGTCGTGCCACCTGGTGATGCCGCGGCGCTGGCAGAAGCGATGCAGTCGTTCATGCGTCGGCCAGAGACGATCCCCGCCATGGCGCGCGCCAGCCGGGTGAAGGCGGAACGGCGCTTCGACCAGCGGCCAGTCGTGGCCGAGCTGATGGACGTCTTGGGCCTCTAGTGGGTGAAACACCGCCCACCCAACCGCGGCGGCGCAGAGCCGCCGACGGTCGGGAAGCGCCGAGACATCGAGGTCAGAGCAGCTTGCCCATGGCGACTGCGGTATCGCTCATGCGGTTGGAGAAGCCCCACTCGTTGTCGTACCAAGAGAGCACCCGCACCAGCGTGCCATCCATGACCTTCGTCTGGTCGAGGTGGAAGATCGACGAGCGGGCGTCGTGGTTGAAATCGATCGACACGTTGGGCTGATCGGTGAAGCCGAGGATGCCCTTCAGGGATTGGCCGGCAGCCCGTGTGATCGCGCCGTTGATTTCGTCGACGGAGGTCGATTTCTTGGCGATGAATTTGAAATCGACGACCGACACGTTGGGCGT
>JANOKV010000302.1:0-12861 GCA_031419415.1 Hyphomicrobiales bacterium
CAGGAACGAGGTTTGCGCGAACGCTTCGTTTTCAGGCCGGCGCGTCATCGAAGCACTCCTCTGGCTCGCGAACCGCTCTGGTTCACGAACGCGATGCAATCAGGACGCGCACGCAGCTCGTGCGCACCCCGCATAACGAACGCTTTCCACATAGGGGACCACAACGCTGCGTTTAAGTCCCGACGCGAACGAAGTCCGGCTCATCCATCTGCGCGTGGGCTCTACCGCACCAAACTTGCCAGGAATTGACCAGCCGCCCGGTGTCCAACTCAGCGAAACGCGCGACCCCGATCACCCCTTCAGAGCGCGGATCATCGTCGATCCCAACTCTGCAGGGCTCTGCGAGATGACGATCCCGGCGGAACGCATCGCCTCGAATTTGTCTTCGGCCTTGCCCTTGCCACCAGAAATGATCGCGCCGGCATGCCCCATTCGCCGTCCTGGAGGCGCCGTCGCGCCGGCAATGAACCCGATCATGGGTTTGGATCGCCCCCTGGCCCGCTCGCTCTTGATGTATTCACAAGCCTCCTCCTCAGCCGATCCACCGATCTCGCCGATCATGACGATGGCGCGCGTTTCGGGGTCGGCGAGAAACATTTCAAGAACATCGATGAACTCGGTCCCCTTCACCGGATCGCCGCCGATGCCGACCGCTGTCGATTGCCCCAGCCCGACGTCGGAGGTCTGCTTGACGGCTTCATAAGTCAGCGTTCCGGAACGCGACAAAATCCCGATATCGCCGGGCTTGAAGATGTTGCCGGGCATGATGCCGATCTTGCACGCGCCTGTGGTCAACACGCCTGGACAATTCGGCCCGATGAGGCGGGACGACGACCCCGTGAGAGCCCGCTTCACCTTGATCATATCCATCACCGGGATCCCCTCGGTAATGCACACGATCAGCGGCATTTCCGCGTCGATCGCCTCCAGGATGGCGTCCGCCGCAAAGGGGGGAGGCACGTAGATGGAGGTCGCCGTGGCGCCTGTCGCGGCTTTGGCATCGATCACCGAATCAAACATGGGCAGGTGCGCTAGGCTCGCCTCGGGATGCTTGGAGCCGCCCTTGCCGGGAGTGACGCCACCGACCACCTGGGTGCCATAAGCCACGGCCGCAGCCGTGTGATAGGTGCCTTGCTTGCCAGTAAACCCCTGACAGATGACCTTCGTATTGCGATCGACGAGGATTGCCATTTTTCGTCCCTTTGACGGAATCTGGCCGCTTGTCGGCCAGATCGCCCCCCGGATCAAGTACCCCGATGGTGAAAGATCAGGCACACAACAATGAATCGTGGCCACCCATTCACCAGAACTCGGGTTGCTGCCGTTGTGGCATGCCCGATGGTCGATATTAACTCGAAGGGAACTTCACTCGAATACGCTCCCTGACGAATGTTCCGGACCCCTTCCAAGACGAGCGTTCTGAGAGCCCAACTTGATGCGTCAAATACTTAAATTGCCTGGATGGGCGCCGAAAAAGTTGCCTCCCCTTCTGCTCAGCGAACGTCTGGTTCTCAGTTTGACGGCGGGAATCTTGCTCATCGCGCTTATCCTCGTCGTTGCGCGCGGATCACGAGTGGATTGGTTTGGTTATCTCACAATCATGAGTGCGGGCCTGGGAGTGCTGGGGCTCGGATTGTTCTATAGGGCAACCCAAAGAAACGAGGACATCGCCACCACGCTCGTGTCAGCGGCAGCCTTCATTCTCTTCACCGGCGTCGCTTCCGGTTTCAATTATACACTCTTGCCAATATGGCGGGCTCCGATCGACGTCCAGCTCGCTTCAATGGACGCCATCTTAGGATTTCATTGGCCCGACGTTATGGCCTTCGTCGTAAAGTGGCCCTTCGCGTTCGAGGTTATGCGGTACGCCTACCTGTCTAGCCTGCCACAATTGGCGTTGCTGATCGCATTGCTTGGGCTCAGCGGGAGGACCAACGATCTGCAAGTGCTGATCGTGGCCGCTACTCTGGCCGCCTGCATGACAGTCGGCAGTTGGCTCGCATTTCCTTCTTTCGGAACATCCACCCTGTATTCGCTTCCACCCGAGGTGCTACAGCTCAATCCGATCGTTGGACCAAGCTATGGCCGAGAGTTGTTGCGCCTAGCCAGCGATGGCCCCTCGTTGATTTCGCCCTCGAATGCGCTGGGCCTCATTGCCGCCCCCTCGTATCATATCGTCATGGCACTCCTGGCGATTCACGCCTCGCGTAATCTTCCCCGGGTTCGCTGGCCCTTCCTCGCGATCAATTTGCTGATCATTCCAGCCACCATCGTACACGGCGGCCACCATCTGGTCGATCTCGCAGCAGGGGCCATTGTCTCCATATTAGGGGTGGTCATGGCTCGAGCCTACCTCGACCGTCCACACGATCGAAGGATCGAGGCGAATGCCGCTCCTGCTACGCTTGCAGCTTGAGGTCGAGCGAGTTTCGGACCGAGCAGGGCCGGCGTGTGGGCTTAAAGTTGCCCTCAATCGACAATGAACAACTTCGCGCCGGCTGGTCCCGTGCGTGACCGATGCGGCCCGGCGCCGTCGGCGACTTGATAGCTTTGACCGGGCTTCAGCACGACGCGGCGACCGTCGTCCAGTTCGGTCTCGAGTTCGCCGTCGAGGACCAGCAGGATATGACCCTTCTGGCACCAATGATCGGCGAGGTAGTCCGGGGAATACTCGACCATTCGAACCCTGATGCCGCCGAAGTCGCGGGTTCTCCAGGTGGCCATGCCACGTTCGCCCCGATGCTCGGTCGGCGCCACGTCGGTCCAGTTGGTCGTGCCGAAAGGGATGTCACTCATCTTCATCTGTCGTATCCTCACGTTGGCTTGCCCCCGCATGCCGGGCTTGCGCGTCATCTCCATCTTCATCGGAGTCGTCGGTCCCCCCGGCGAAGGCGTAGCCTCCACCGAGCCAACGCGCCAAATCGATGTCGGCGCATCGCCGCGAGCAGAACGGCCGACGTTCGGGCTCGGCAGGCATGCGGCAAATCGGGCATTTCCCGCCACGCTTGGGCTCGGACTGATCCACGACGTCCACCACGCTCACCTATTCCGGCTCGGACTCTCCGGCCTTCAGCCAATTGAAATGGATGGGAAATCCTTCCCCGACGAGCATTGCAACAACCTCGGTCAGGGGCAAGCCCACGACATTCGTATAGGAGCCAACTAGTCGTTGCACGAAACAACCCGCAAGGCCCTGAATGGCATATCCGCCCGCTTTTCCGCGCCACTCGCGCGAGGCGAGGTAGGATTCCTTATCCTCCCGTGACAGTCGTTTGAAGCGCACACGCGTGTCGACGAGCTTCAAACGCACCCGATCGTCAGGCGTCACCAGGCACACGCCGGTCAGCACGCGGTGCGACCGACCCGACAACCTCTCGAGCATGGCCAACGCTTCGTCGACATCGTTGGGCTTGCCGAAAATATCCCGACGCCCCGAGGCGACGACGGTATCGGCCGCGAGCACATAGGCCTCGGCCAGTTCCGCATCGTCGGCGATCAGATCGCGGGCGGCTTCGGCTTTCGCCCGCGCCAGCCGCGTGGCCAAGCTGCGGGGCATCTCGCCGCGCAGGGGCGTTTCGTCGATCGACGACGGACGCAGCGCATCCGGTTCGATGCCAACCTGAGACAACAGCATCATGCGACGAGGACTGGCGCTCGCCAGCACGAGCCGGGGGCGCAACTCCTGCCTGCGCCCCACCGGCTTGGAGCGGGCGCGCAAGCGGCGCAGCGTCTCTCGCTTGGGCGCATCCGATCGCGTCAGGGCGCCGAAGAGGCTAGATTTGATGCTCATATCAAGGTCATTTCCGGATCGTCATCCGTTGCCTCGGGTCGATCGAGGAATCGGTCGCGACATTGCTCCCCGTGGGGGCGTCCGATCAAGCAGGAACTATCGCCCACACCGACGTTTCGACCGCATCCTCCCGATCGAGGCGCCCATTGCCGTTCGTCGCGGGTGTGGATTGCCGGCCTCAGGGAGCGGAAAGCACCGCCGAAGGCCTTAGGGGCTTTCGCCTCGCGCTTGTCGGCACGGGGTCCGCCCGCTAAAAGCCCAACAACACGGTGGGCGACGCCCACGTGCAACCTGCGGACGTGGTGAAACGGTAGACACACAGGACTTAAAATCCTGAGACGGCAACGTCGTGCGGGTTCAAGTCCCGCCGTCCGCACCAACCGGCGGTGACCGCAGAGCTTGCCGGGACGTGATCGTCGGTTGACAGGTACCGGCCACGCGGTGACACAATCAGTCCCGAACTGAACTCGAGCCCAAGGCGAGCCCTGCAATGCCATTCGAGCCTGCCAGCGACATTCTCTCGGCCTATACGGTTCTCGATCTGACCCGCGTTCGGTCCGGCCCGACCTGCGTTCGCCAATTGGCGGATTGGGGCGCCAATGTCATCAAGATCGAAGACCCCGAGAGCGATAAAGTCGGGCTCGGCGGACCGCGTTCGGGCAGCGACTTCCAGAACCTGCACCGCAACAAGCGGTCGATGACGCTCAACCTCAAGGCCAAAGCCGGCAAGGAAGTGTTCCTGGCGCTCGCCAAGACAGCCGACGTCATTGTCGAAAACTATCGACCCGATGTGAAAAAGCGCCTCGGCATCGACTACGACACCATTTCGAAAATCAACCCGCGCCTCGTCTACGCCTCGATCTCCGGGTTCGGCCAGGACGGACCGCTCGCCGATCGGCCCGGCTTCGATCAGATCGCCCAGGGCATGGGCGGCCTGATGTCGATCACCGGCGAGCCCGGCAAGGGGCCGATGCGCGTCGGCATTCCCGTTGCCGATCTGACGGCGGGCATCTTCTGTTCGCAGGGCATCCTGCTGGCGCTGATGGAGCGCGAGAAATCGGGCAAGGGCCAATGGGTGCAGACCTCGCTGCTGCAAGCCCAGGTGTTCATGCTGGATTTCCAAGCCTCGCGCTGGCTGATGGACGCGGACGTAGCGCCCCAAGCCGGCAACGACCACCCGACCTCGATCCCGACCGGCGTTTTCAGGACCAGCGATGGCTACATGAACATCGCCGTCGCCGGCCAGAAAATGTGGGACAAATTCCGCTCGCTGTTCGATGACCCCGCCTTCAACGATCCCGACTTTGCTGATGGCAAGGGCCGGTCCAAACACCGCCAGAAGCTCAACGCTTTGATCGAAAAGCACACCGTCGCCCAAACCGCGGCCCATTGGATCGAGCACTTCAACGCCAACGGTTGCCCGGCCGGTGAGATCAACACCATCGATCAAGTATTCGGCCTCGCGCAGGTGCGCCACCTCGGCCTCGCCCAACCCATGCAGAGCCAGGAACGCGGCGCCACCGAAGTCGTCGGCCAGCCGATCCTCATGAGCCGGTCGAAGTCCAGCATCAAACGCCCACCGCCGACGTTGGGTCAGCAAACCGACGAGGTGTTGGCTGACGTGGGGTATTCGGCGGGCGATATTGCGAAGTTGCGCAAGGATGGGGCGGTTTAGGGGGGAGTGGAGAGCGCAAGCTTGGGGGCGCGCTGTTCACCATTCGCTTCGTCGACCAATTCGGCATCGCAAGCTGCGGGACCGATCGTAAGGCGGCAGTTGGCTGTCGAACAGCACGCGGCGTCGAGCTGACCTGTTTCGTGTTGGCAACTTCGTAACGGCTATGGTGAAATTCAATGCGCCAACCTCCTTATCTGCTCGGCCTCATCGGCGGCAACATCCTGAAGTCGTTGGCTCCGACCCTGCAGGAAGATGCCCTTGGCGCATTCGGCCTGCGCGGCCATTACCACCTGATGGATCTCGACGTTCCCCCGCAGCGCCAACTCGCGGACGTCTTCGAGGCCGTAAGACGGGTGGGGTTCACCGGCATCAACGTGACATTTCCGGTGAAGCAAGCGGTGATGCCGCTGCTCGATGCGATTTCTAAGGAAGCGAGTGAGATCGGCGCCGTAAACACCGTAATCTTCGACCAGGACGGCCGGGCGACTGGCCACAACACGGACCGGAGTGGGTTCCGGCGCAGCCTCGAGGCTACATTCGGGGCCAAGGCGTTACAGGACCAGACAGTCGCACTCGTTGGCGCCGGGGGTGCCGGCCGTGCGTGCGCCTTCGCCCTGATGGATATGGGCGCTGGTCGGATCGATATCTACGATGTCGATCCCGTAAAAGCCGCAAGCTTGGTGACCGATTTGGCCAAGCACTTCTGTCCCTCACGCAGTCGCCAGACGGATGACTTGGGCGCGGCCGTTCGCGGAGCCAAGGGCATCGTCAACGCCTCGCCAATCGGCATGGTGGGCATCCCGGGAAATCCCGTGCCACCGGACTACGTGTCATCTGCGCATTGGGTTGCCGACATCATCTACACGCCCCTCCAGACCCAACTCATCAAGTCTGCCCAGGCCAAAGGCTGCCGCGTGATCACGGGTGACGGCATGAACGTGTTCCAGGCCGTCGAATCGTTTCGCCATTTCACCGGCCGCGAAGCCGATTTCAACCGTATGAAACAAACGTTTGACACCGCCATGGCCGCGTGGATTTCCGCAGACAAGTGACGCAGTTGAAGTGAGCATCATCGATATCATGAACGCGCCGCGCCTCATTGCACCCACCCCATTTGCCCTCTACACATTCCCCAACCTCCATCCCTCCCGCAATGAGGACGCTGCCGATGACTGCCACCAGCCCTGCCAAGCCCGATCTCACCACGGAAGAAAAGCTTCTGGCGCGGCGCGAGGGGGGTGTCGCTCAGATCATTTTTAACAATCCGGCCAAGCGCAACGCCGTCTCCCTCGATATGTGGGAGCGGCTGATCATGCTGCTCGGCGAGTTCGCCAACGACCCCGACATCCGGGTGCTCGTCGTCTCGGGTGCGGGAGGCAAGGCGTTCGTGTCGGGCGCCGATATCTCCAAGTTCGGCGAGACGCGCTCGACTCCTGAGGCAGTCGCCAAGTACGGCGGCACCAGCGCGCGAGCCTATGAAGCGCTGTTCAACTTTCCCAAACCCACGATCGCCAAGATCCAAGGCTTCTGCATCGGCGGCGGGATGAACGTCGCCATCTGCTGCGATATCCGGGTGGCGACCCAAGGTTCGACGTTCGGCATTCCGGCGGGACGGCTCGGTCTGGGCTACGGCTTTCCGGGCGTCAATCGTCTGACCGGGGTCATCGGAATCTCGCGGGCGATGGAGATGTTCTACACGGCCCGCCAGTTTACGGCCGCCGAAGCATTGGCCATGGGGCTCGTGAACACCCTGACGGCGGAGGATGCCCTCGACAGTACGGTCGACGCGATGACCGCACAGATCGCCGACAATGCGCCGCTGACGATCGCGACCATCAAGGCCGTCGCCCGCGAAATCGGACGGCCCTCAGCCGAGCGCGACCATGCCAAACTCGACCGCATGGTGCAGGCCTGCTTCGACTCCGAGGACTACAAGGAAGGCCAGAAGGCCTTTATGGAAAAGCGTCGCCCCGCCTTCAAGGGTCGCTGAGGCGCTCTCGAAGCGCTGGACGATCCCGACTTCGCCACAGTCGGGCGGCACACGGCAAGGCGGTCGGGCGCGGTATCAAGGCGAAAGCAGGCGAGAAGAAATGCGTAACACGATTGCCGTGATGAACACCAAGGGTGGCGTCGGCAAATCGACCATCGTGCTCGCCGTCGCCGAAACGCTGGCGGCGCTGCACAAACTCAATGTTCTCGTCATCGATTCCGACGCCCAGGCGAGCGTCAGCGCGATGTTCATGTCGGTCGGCAACCTGCGCAAGTTGCAAGCCGACAATCGCACCATCGTCGACTATCTGGTCGCGACAGTATTGCGCGACACGCCCGCAGAATGGCCGGATTTCGTCGTCGGCGGTGTGTCGGACGTGGATGAGGCCGAAACCATCTACCTGCTGCCCAGCGACATGCAGCTCACACTGTTCGAGCGGGAAGTGTCCAAGGAGGCGCTGCATACCACGTTGCGCACGTCGATCGGCAGCCTACTCGCCCGCGCGCGGCCCGTGTTCGACATGATCTTGATCGACTGCCCCCCGGGGTTATCGGTGCTCACCGAGTGCTGGTTGCGGGAGGCTGATTATCACCTCTCACCGACACGGCCCGATTACATCTCGCTGTGCGGCCTCGATGTGTTTCGCCGTTTTCGCGAGCTCAACCCGGAGATGGGTTTTGCCGAAAACCTAGGCGTCCTCGTGAATATGAAAGAGCATGGCTCACCCGAAGACGACGCCTACCACAAGTGGCTGGCCGACAATCCTGCGAACCGATGTTTCATGCAGTTCCTCCCCCGGATCAACGCCCTTCAGCACGCCGCGCGCTATCTCGAGGACGACCGGTCCTACCTCGCGAAGTATCCCGGCGAGATCGGCGCTGCCGTTCGCGGACTGACGGCGGAAATTCTGGCGCGCATGGAAGCATCCCCCGACGCCAAACTGCCGGTCGACGGCAAACCCGTGCTGGGCAAAAAAATACCGGACAGCGTGACCCCATGACCCCATTGTTGAATATGGGACAGGCGGTGAGCCTGCATGCGCACCTCACGCCCGAGAAGATCGGCGCACGCGACCTGTCGCGGGCGATGACGTTCCGGCAGTGGGAGGCGCGGTCGCGCCGCCTGGCCAACGGATTGCTGGGGCTCGGTCTCGCAAAAGGCGATCGCGTCGCGATCCTCGCTTACAATTGCGTCGAGTGGCTGGAAATCTATGCCGCAACGGCGCTGGCTGGCCTCGTCATGGTGCCGATCAACTTTCGCCTGACCGGTCCGGAGATCGCCTACATCGTCGAAAACAGCGAGGCCAAGGCGCTGATCTGCCAAGCCGACTTCGTCGATGTGGTGGGCGGCATCCGGGCCGACCTGTCGATTGCTGCTGGCCACTACATCCATTTCGGCGCGGCCGTACCGTCAAGCTGGATCGGCTACGAGGCGTTGATTTCTACCGCTGCCGAAAACGGGCCTGATGTCGATGTTCGACCGGAAGACACCTGGGCCTTCATCTACACGTCGGGCACCACGGGCAAGCCGAAGGGCGCCATGCGCAGTCACGCGAGCCACGCGCTGCTGGGCCTCGCCACCTTCGCCAACCTCGAACTGACACGGCGCGACACTGCACTGCTGGTCATGCCGATGTGCCACGCCAATTCGCTGTTCTTTGCGACGGCCTTCACCTATGGCGGCGCGGCCTGTTGCGTCTATGACGCCAAGAGTTTCGAGCCCGAGCACCTGCTGGCCACACTGGCCACCGAGAAGGCGACGTTCACCTCGCTCGTGCCGACCCATTACATCATGATGCTGGGCCTGCCGGACGCCGTGAAAGCCAAATACAACGTCGACAGTGTGTCGAAGTTATTGATTTCGTCGGCGCCGGCGCGTCGCGACACCAAGCTCGCCATCGTGGCGCATTTCCGCAATTCGCAACTGCTCGAGATGTATGGGTCGAGCGAAGCTGGATGGGCGACGTTGCTTCGACCCGACGAGCAATTGACGAACCTGGGTTCGGTCGGCCGCGAACTGACGGGTTGCCGTCCCATCAAGCTTCTGGACGAGAGCAGCGCCGAAGTGCCCGACGGCGAGGTCGGTGAAATCTACACGTACACGCCCTGGTGCTTCGACGGGTATTGGAAACTGCCGGAGAAGACGGCAGAGGCCTTTCACGGCCCCTACCTCTCTGTCGGCGATCTTGGCCGTCGCGACACAGAGGGCTTCATCCATCTCGTCGACCGCAAGAATAATATGATCATCTCGGGCGGTGAGAACATCTATCCGTCCGAAGTCGAAAACCTGCTGGGTTCCCATCCCGCGATCAAGGATGTGGCCGTCATCGGCAAGCCTCACGACAAGTGGGGCGAGGCCGTGCATGCCGTGATCGTCCTGCGCGACGGGACGACGTGCAGCCAGACGGAATTGCTCGATTGGTGCGCAGGCAAGATCGCCGGCTACAAGCGGCCACGCTCGATCTCGTTCATCGCGGATGCCGAGATGCCACGCACCGCCACCGGAAAGATTCTACATCGCCTGTTGAAGGAGCGCTCATGACGAGAGGTCTCGGCTGGCTACCTCAGGCGCGCGCAGGAACGGTCCATAGATAGACGTTACGGCCATTGACCTTTTCGAACTGGTCCGGCGCCCAGTCGCCCATGTCGAAGGCGTGCGAGACGACGCGCGTGCCTGGCTTCAGTTCGGAAAGAATACGCGGCCGCAGTTCGAGATTGATCCTCGGCAGAAGATAGAGCGTCAGCACCGTCGCATCGCTGAGGTTCGTGTCGAAGAGGTTCTTCTCTTCGAACACCACCTTGTCCGTGACGCCAGCCTCTTTGGCTTTTTCGCGCGCTTCGGTGATTCGTTTGGGATCGATGTCGACGCCATAGGCGCGGATATTGAACCTCTGGGCCGCCGTGACCGGGATGCGACCATCGCCACATCCCAAATCGATCAGATAGTCGCCGTCCCGGACCTGTGCCAGGCTGAGCATCTTGTCCACCACCTCTTGCGGCGTGGGAACGTAAGGAACGTCCAGGTTCAGCGGGGCAGGGGCGGGGGTCGTCTGCGCGCGAGCGTCGAAGGGAAGCCCGGAAAGGGTGAATGACGCGGCGGCCCCCACAAATAGGGTTCCCAAGTTTCGTCGCGAGATCCTGTCGGTCGATACGGGGTCAATGGACATGGTGGGTCTACCGTTGCAGTTGTTTCATCGCCTCCAACGCCCACAGCCGACCGGTGTTCCCGAAGTTGGCGATCCTTGCGCCTCTCAAGGTCAATCAGACGAAATCTGCATGCCGCAGACGGTTGAGTGCGGTTTGCAGAATAATCGTCGCCGCCATTTTGTCGATGA
Organism: Hyphomicrobiales bacterium; assembly: GCA_031419415.1. GTDB lineage: Bacteria > Pseudomonadota > Alphaproteobacteria > Rhizobiales > Hyphomicrobiaceae. The sequence continues at coordinate 10,790 of JANOKV010000302.1, forward strand.
CTTCGGCGCGCCGCCGCCGCGACGCGTCGCCTTCGATCAGAATCCGCTCGGCCGCCGCCGTGGAAAGCCGCTCGTCCCAGAACAGCATCGGTAAATTCGTCAGCGCCGCCAGATTGCGCTGGAATGCCCGCGTGGATTGAACGCGCGGTCCCTCCGAGCCATCCATGTTGTAGGGCAATCCGATGACGAACCCGCCGACCCCATGCTGGGTGGCGATCGCAAGCAGGCGAGTGGCGTCGGGCGTGAATTTCTCGCGCCGGATCGTCTCCAGCCCCGTAGCGATGGAGCGGTTCACATCAGAGAGCGCGAGACCCAAGGTTTTAGTCCCGACATCGATCCCGATCAGGCGTTGGCCGGGTGCGAGCCGTTCACGGAACATAACGAGATCGAGGGCAGGGGGCGAGCGTCGCCGGGCGACGGGCTCATCGGCCGGCGCTGAACCAGACGGTTGCGTTTGCGTTTTGTCGTGTTCCATAGCCCGCTTATAGTCCGAGCCCGATAGGTTGGCCACCGTAGCAGGGCCGATCGTTGGGCTTACAGAGGGACATCGAGATGAAAATCACCTGGTTCGGGCATTCCTGCTTTCGTGTCGAAACCGGCGCGAGCGTGATCCTCTTCGATCCCTTCCTCAAGGGCAGCCCGACTTTCGGCAAATCGGGCGTCTCTTTCGAGACCGCGACCAAGGGTGTCACCCACGTCTCCATCACCCACGGCCACGACGACCACATCGGCGATGCGGCCGAAATCTGCAAATCCAGCGGCGCGGAGCTGCTCGCCACCTATGAATTGGCGCTGCACATCGGCGGCAAGGGCGCCCAAAAACTCCAGCCGATGAACACCGGCGGGACCGTCTATGGCGCCGACTTCGAATTGACGCTCGTCGATGCCCTGCATTCGTCGTCTTCGGGTGGCGTCTATCTCGGCAATCCGAACGGCATCATCATCCGGGCCAAAGAGGGCAAGACGCTCTACCACATGGGCGACACCGACATGTTTTCGGGAATGGCGCTGATTGCAGAATTCCACAGGCCCGATATCGGCATCGTGCCGATCGGCGACCGGTTCACGATGGGCGCAAAAGCGGCCGCGTTCGCATGTAAGAAGTTCTTCTCGTTCAAGACGATTCTACCCTGCCATTACGGAACCTTCGAAGGCATGCTCGATCCCGACGCCTCGAAATTCATTGCCGAAATGAAGGGCCAGAACGTCCTGGCGCCCAAAATTGGTGAAACGATCACCGCATAAGTCGACGGATTTCCCGACAGACCTGGCTGGGGAGGCCGCCGATTTCACCTGCCGAGGACACGCACATGCAAGACAAGACCCCGCTTCTCGGCCCAGAAGCGGATGGCGTTGCGTCGCCATCCGCCACCTCGAATGGAGCGGGAAGCGGGACGCTGTGGCTGTTCACGCTGACGACGTTTCTGTCGGCGTTGCTGCTGTTTGCCGTCCAACCGATGTTTGCGAAAATGGTGCTGCCGGTGCTCGGAGGCTCGCCCTCCGTTTGGGCCGTCGCCATGCTGTTCTTCCAAGCGGCCCTTCTGGCTGGCTATTGCTACGCCCATTTGCTGCTGCGCTTCGTGCCGGTGGCGACAACGGGATTCATCCATCTGGCCGTCAGCGCCGTGGCCTTCGTGGTCTTGCCGATCGGATTGCCCGCGTGGTTCGGGGAGCCACCGGCAGGCGAGCCCTATCTGTGGCAACTCGGCCTTTTCAGCGTGGCCGTGGGCCTGCCGTTCTTCGCCGTCGCGGCCAACGCGCCGCTTTTGCAAGCGTGGTTCGCCTCGACGGGGCACCGGCAATCGGGGGACCCCTATTTCCTTTATGCCGCGAGCAATTTCGGCAGCTTCCTGGCCCTCCTCGGGTATCCCCTGGTGCTGGAACCGCTCATCGGTTTGCGCACGCTGAGCTGGTATTGGGCCCTGGGCTTTGCCGCCCTTCTCGTGGCATTGACCGTAGCATTCGTCTTCGTTCGTCGCTTTGCCACGCCGCAACCCGACATGGCTCTGGCCACCGATCTCGACGTCGACAGCGCGCCACCCACCGTGAAGCAGCGCCTGGGGTGGATCGGC
>JANOKV010000303.1:0-1699 GCA_031419415.1 Hyphomicrobiales bacterium
AGACCATGTCTTCGTTGATCTCGCGACCTTTGAAATAACCGATGGCTTTGCCGCACGCGACCTTGGCTTCGTTGGACCATGCGAAGCGAGGACTGCGATTGGCAATCGTGGTATCGGCCAGCGACACGTTCAGGGCATGCATATATCTGCGCTCCACCTCGGTCGCCATCTGATCGGCCGTGGAGAGGTCCAGAATCTTCGAGCGCCGCATCAGAAAGCAGGTTTCACCCGCGTCCGCCCGAGCGCCGCCACCCGCCAAGTCAGCCGCCATCGCGCGATCCGAGGCCACCGCCGCGATAGCGAACACTGTCAGTGCCAAAAATAGCCGTATCATGATCTTGTCCCCACCCGATCGACGTCGTCGATACGCCTCATAAAGGCGGCGTCGAGCCAGACTCGTCGTCACCGAACACTATTCTTACTGTGAGATGGGCCCCCGCGCCAAACGGTCCGACCGACTTGTAGGATAAACCTTCCGCATTTTCCGTGACCGATGCTGACGGGTGACACTCCGTGGACGGGTCGTCGCTCAAAGCAGCCAAAGCGTCCCCGTCGCCCCCCACATCGGTGAGCATGTCCTGTAACGACTCGATCCCGAATTCGATTTCCACAGGCAACGCGGATCGCCCCGCATCCGGCACCGATTCGTGTTCGATCTGCATCAGAAGGGCAATAATCCCATCCGACGGATCGCCATGGCTTACCTCCTGCCCGACGGCCGGAGGTTCGTTTGCATCGGGTGGCTCGAGGCCACCCTTTGGATCATCAGTTTCGGCCATGGGTCATCCTTTCGGCCGCCTCACGTAATGCTCGCCGGCGTTTCGCCGTCCTTGAAGAGGACTTGAATTGACGAGCCGGTGTGATTGCCGCTGAGCGTTGCGACTGTCACGAAAGCCCCGCCACCCGCCGTGCCGTTGTTGTCGACCTGCACGAGTGTGTCGGAACCACTCAGCGTCATGTTAACGACAGCGTTGGTTTGCGCAGCGTCGGATGGCGCATTCGTTCCCAACGCGGCCAGCAAATCACTGAGATCCAGCACGTCCGTTCCATTGACAAAATCGGTGATGAGGTCATCCGCCGCCAAGGTCAGATGTGACGCATCGATCACGAACGTATCGACGCCTCCACCACCGGTGAGCGTATCGGCGCCGAGGCCGCCGATGAGGGTATCGGCCCCGCCGCCGCCCACCAGGATGTCCGCACCTGCGCCACCGTTGAGGATGTCGTTTCCTTCCTGTCCGTAGATGATGTCGTTGCCAATACCGCCATCGATGACATCATTACCCCCAGTACGCATGCTGCCTCCCACGCCGGTCGACTGTTCGGCCAGGGTCACATGGTTGTTCTTGATGTATTCAACCGTATCGTCTCGCGTCCAACTAACGCCACCTGACGCCTCGAGATTGGCAAACACCTGCCAGCCTGAACCAGGCGGATTGGCCAACCCGAATGCGTCGGCAAGATCATCGGTGAAGAGCGTATCGCCGAAGATGATGTCGTCGCCGTTGCCCCCAGTGAGGGTATCGCCGCCCACGCTGGATAAGGTCACAACCGATCCAAGGAAATCCAGCACTTTGGTGAGTTGATCCGCCGTAGTGATGTTGTCCGCATCCCCACCCGGACCCTCGACTTGATCGAGCACTGCCTGTGCAGGCGCGGCCAGACCAATCCCCACGGCGTCGATCGTGAACGCCTGATC
>JANOKV010000304.1:0-6230 GCA_031419415.1 Hyphomicrobiales bacterium
ACCCGGGGGTTCCTCGGCCTGCCACCAGGGCGCAGACGACGGTCTCCGACCGAATTCGGCGCCATCCGACGACGAAGGTGGGTGGAGAAAGACAGCAGCTTCACGGGGCGGTGAGGTGTTGCCGCCGACGACCTCAGACGCATCGGACCGCGGTCCCTACCGCCCCGTGCCCCTCGCTTTACTTTCCAACCGACGCGCAATTGCGCGGGCGGCGAATGTGGCGTGCGGTTTGCGCCGTCGCGATCTCGACGACGCCGGTGGAATTCGGGGCACGGCGCAATACGCCAAGTGGCTATTGCGCCCTATGGCCCCACACTCAGTCTACAATTCTGGTACAACGCGGCGGGCTGACAACGTCCCCTCGGCGTGGAACAGTGGCGGTTCGCAAACCGCCGGAGACCCGCGCCCATGTCGTCTAAATTCACCGACCTCACCGCCGTCCAAGCTCGCGATCACATGGCCAAGGGCGAATTCACCGCCGAGGCCTACGTGACGGCGTGCCTCGACGCCATCGATGCGCGCGAAGCTGATATCGAAGCGTGGGTGCATCTGGATCGCACGCATGCGCTCGAGCAAGCGCGGGCCGCCGATAAGCAGCGGGCGTCCGGCAAGGGTGTGGGCGCCCTGCACGGGCTGCCGGTTGGGATCAAGGACATCATCGACACCGCCGACATGCCGACGCAGAACGGCTCACCGATCTTCAAGGGGTATCAGCCGGCGAAGGATGCCAGTTGCGTCGCGCAAATCCGCGCCGCAGGTGGGGTCGTCATGGGCAAGACGGTGACGACGGAACTCGCCAATGTCATGCCCAACAAGACGAAGAATCCGCACAATGCGGGGCACACGCCGGGCGGCTCGTCGTCGGGTTCGGCGGCGGCGGTCGGCGCCAAGACCATCCCGTTGGCGCTGGGTACGCAAACTGGTGGATCGGTCGTTCGTCCAGCCTCGTTCTGCGGCATCTATGGATTGAAGCCGACGCTGGGGCTCATCTCGCGCAGTGGCGTCACCCTGCAATCGCACACGCTCGATACTGTGGGCGTATACGGTCGCTCGCTCGCCGATCTCGCGATGATCACCGATGCGCTGTCGGCGCATGATCCCAGCGACGCGGTGAGCTACACCCGCTCCCGGCCGAACCTTTCCGCCATTCTGGCGCAAGGCGTCGGCGCCAAGCCACGCTTGGGGTTCCTCAAATCGCCTGCGTGGCCCCAAGCCGAACCCGCTGCGCAAGAAGCGTTGACCGCCTTCGTGAATTCGCTCGGCGGCGTCGTAGAGGAGGTCGAGATCGGCGCGCTCGCCGGCATTATCGAGCATCAGGCCAACATCATGGGCGGCGAGAACTCCGCCTACTACGGGCCATTGCTGGCGCGCCATCCCGACGGCGTGAGCGACCGGCTCGCAGAGCGCTTGGGGATCGGCGCCAAGGTTTCGGCCGGCGATTACATTCGCTCACTCGTGGCGCGCGAGACGATTTATGCCGAAGTGGCCAAGGCGCTGGGCACTTACAGCGCGTTCATCACTCTGCCGTCGTGCGGACCGGCGCCCAAAACGCTCGCGAGCACGGGCAATGCCGTCTTCAACGCCATGTGGACCTATCTCGGCGTACCCTGCGTGACACTGCCGCTGCTGACGGTGGGTGGATTGCCACTGGGTGTGCAACTCATCGGGATGCGCCGCGACGAAGGCCGGTTGCTCGCGACGGCGCGGTGGATGGAGGAAAGGGTGGCGGGGCGGTGAGGGCGAGGGTCGGGGTGCGATTTATCGGAGAGGATGGCGTCCGTGCTATGGCTGAGGTCTTGCGCGACTAAGAGGACACCGCGATGCAATTGGCCCAACTCAGAAGAGCTGGCATCGCCGACGTTAGTCCGATACGTGAATTGTCCCGTGCTGTTTACGCGAAGTGGGTGCCGCTTATCGGTCGCGAGCCGTGGCCTATGGCAGCGGACTACGGTCGCGCCATTACTGAACACATCATTGATTTGTTGGTAGACAACGGGGAACTCGTCGCGTTGATCGAGCTCATTCCACGGCCGGATCATCTCCTCATCGAGAATGTCGCCGTGAAGCCAGATCGCCAAGGCAAAGGTTTTGGCGAACACATGTTGAGCCATGCCGAAGACGTCGCACGATCGATGAGTTACGAGGAGATCCGGCTCTATACGAATGCGGCATTCGCAGCCAATATCGCATTCTACGCCAAACGCGGGTACACGGAGTATGATCGCGGCACGATGGTTCCAGGTACTGTGGCCGTATTCATGAAGAAGAGTGTCAGGGCCAGGCCGTAAGCCGGGTCGAGGCCACCTTGTCTCTCTCCCCGCAAAGCGGGGAGAGCACATTTACGAGAGCAGGGGGCGCAAGACCGCGATGTCGAGGCTGCCCCTCACCCTGACCCTCTCCCCATGCATGTGCAGTGCATGGGGAGAGGGGAAGAGCGAGCCTCGATGGGGACGCGACACTGATACGTCTCGCAGCACGTGGGGAGAGGGGATTGCGCGACCTTCCCCCTCTCCCCGTCCTCTACGGGGAGAGGGTCGGGGTCAGGGGCAGACGCCGGCTCCGGGCCGCGCTCAGTCCGCCTCGCCACGCATGAAAGCGAGTAGGGCGTCGCAAACGCCATCCAGGTTCTCGTAGACCTCGCCATTGTGCGCGCGGAAGATGCGAAAGCCCTGCTCGTGCAAGTAGGCTTCACGCGCGAGGTCGGTGTCAATCTCGTCCGCCGTGCCGAAGCGCGCGCGCTCTAGTGGTCTTCCAAGGTAGGTGGCCGCGCATGCTCCGCCTCGTTCGAAGACCGCTACGTCGAGGCTGTAGCTGCCCCTCACCCTGACCCTCTCCCCATGCACGTGCAGTGCATGGGGAGAGGGGGATTCGCTGCGTGCCCCGCGTGCCCGTGACACAACCCACACCGACCCTCGCTCCTCGACTCGGCCGATCGCGGTCGTTCTGAGGTCGAGTGCGCGCAATTTCGGCGCAGGAGGGGCCTAGATGGGGTTTCTGATCTTGGCCCAACCCGTCTCGACCGTTCCCCTCACCCCGTCGCCATGTCTGCCCCGATCCGCCGCAAATACCAATCCCCGTCGCCAAACAGCGTCTCGCACATTGTGAGGCGTTTGTAGTAGTGGCCGATGGAGAGTTCGTCGGTCATGCCCATGCCGCCGTGAAGCTGGATGCCTTGGCCGCCGACGAAACGGGCGGCTTGCGCCGTCTTCACCTTGGCCATCCAAACGGCGCGCGATGCTTTGGGGTCGCCGTCGTCGAGCGCTTGTAAGGCCGCATGGACGATGGCGCGGGCCTCCTCGGTCGACACGCTCATGTCGACGAGGCGGTGTTGGAGCACCTGGAACTTCGAGAGCGGTTGGCCGAATTGCTGGCGCGTCTTCAGGTACTCGACCGTCTGTTGCGTCACCGAGGCCATGGCGCCCACGGCCTCCGCACAGGCGGCGGCCACGCCCCGGTCGATCACCTCGTCGATGATCGCGGACTGATCGGCCTCCCCGTCACCGAGCTTGTCGCCGGCCGCCACCTCGACGCCGGAAAGCTTGACGGTGGCGCCCGGCCGGCCATCGAACGCTGGCGCCTGATTGAGTGCAACGCCGTTCGCCGTACGCCCGACGAGAAACAGTGCGACGGGCCCGGTCGCTGATCCGATGCGGGCCGAGACGATCAGCCGGTCGGCGACGTTGGCGTGGATGGCGAAGGCCTTCTCGCCGTCGAGCACGTAGCTGCTGCCCTGTTTGCGCGCGATCGTCTGCACCCAGTCGCGCGCATAGCCGCCGCCAGGCTCGTGGTGACAGAAGGCAAGCAGAAGTTTGCCGGCCACAATCTGCGAAAGCATGTCCTGCTGGCGCGCATTGCCGGCCTTCTCGATAGCGCTGGCGCCCAGAACAACCGTCGCCAAAAGCGGTTCCAGCACGATGAACCGGCCCGCCGCCGCCATGACGATGCCGAGCTCTGTCATGCCGCCGGCGCTGCCGCCCTGCCCCTCGGGAATGGCGATGCCGAGCCAACCCATGTCGGCATACTGCTGCCACTCCGCGCGCCCGAAGCCCTCCGTGCCCTTGCCGCGCGCGAGCTTCTTCCAGTGCTCGAAGGGGTACTTGTCGCCCAGTAGCTCGATCAAGCTATCGTGGAGCTGCTGGCGCTCTTCACTGCTGAGGGAAGGCATGGGGTGTCTCACAAATCTGGCGATGCAAGGGCTGGGCGGCAGTGGAGCGACCATTCGGCCGCTCCGGTGGGCTTGTGGCTACAGCCCCAACGCACCCTTGGCGATGATGTTTTTCTGCACCTCGCTCGACCCGCCGTAGATGGTGGCCGCGCGCCGATAGAGATGCTCATAAATGACGTCGGCGGAGGACTGAGGCCCGATGATCTCGCCGTTCCAACCGACTTCGAGCGCATCGGACTGATAGACCATGCCGTGGCGGCCGAGCACGTCGATGCCCGTCTGAAGGATGGCCTGCTGCAATTCGGTGCCGCGTAGTTTCAAGGCGGCGGCGCCCATCAGCGAGGGCGCACCATCCTGACGCGCGGCGGCGAGCTGGTCGGCCATCAACGCTTTGACGGTGGCGAGGCCGACCTCGAGTTCGGCGATGCGTCGCTGGAACGCTGGATCTTCTTTCAGCGACTTGCCAGCCTCTCGCGTTTCCGCGATCAGGGTTCGGATCTGATCGATGCTGCCTTCGATCTTGGCCACGTCGACGTTGCCCACGCGCTCGTTAGCGAGCAAGAACTTGGCATAGGTCCAACCCTTGTTCTCTTCGCCGATGCGATTGGCGATGGGCACGCGCACGTTGTCGAAGAACACTTCATTCAGGTGATGACCCAGCGTGATGCCGATGATCGGCCGGACCGTGATCCCCGGCGTCTTCATGTCGATCAGCAGGAACGAGATGCCCTCCTGTTTTTTCGCCGTCTGGTCCGTGCGCACGAGCGCAAAGATCCAGTCCGCCCAATGCGCCATCGACGTCCAGATCTTCTGTCCGTTGACAATGTAGTGATCCCCGTCACGGTCCGCGCGCGTCTTGAGGCCCGCCAGATCGGAGCCGGCGCCCGGCTCCGAGTAACCCTGGCACCACCACACATCGTTTTTCATGATGCCGGGTAGATGCTGGCGCTTATGTTCTTCGGTGCCGAAGGTATAGATGACCGGCCCCGCCATGGTCGGACCGAACGAGAGAACAGGTGGCGCACCAGCGCGGCCGAGCTCCTCGAGGAAGGCGATGTGCTGCTCGGGCTTCCAACCGAACCCGCCCCGCTCCTTGGGCCATTTTCCGGTGAGCCACCCCTTGCTGCCCAAGCGTTTCAGCCACTGGTCGTATTCGGATTTCTCCAGATGCTGGCCGCGCGCCTGCTTCTGCTTGACCTGATCGGGAAGCTCGCGCTCGCAGAAGTCGCGGACTTCTGCGCGAAAGGCATCGAGCGCCGTGTCGCGTTCTACGGTTCTGATGAACATGTCGGGTCCCCAGGGTCGATCGCAGCAATGTCGACCTGAAGGCTAGAAGGCAGGGCGGCCGTTGGCAATAGTCCGCGCGCGCGTACTGCCGGCAGCACACGAGGGGGAAATGGCGATCTGATCGACGGAGCCGCCCAGATCAGCGTTTCTGAGTTTTTGGCGGCGCGGCTGTCATCGCCTTTGCGACGGTTCGCTCGTCCTCGGGCGATCCAGCATCCGGGCCGGGATCGTCGGGCAGGCGTTGGGCGGCATAAAGCCGCTGCGCCGGGGTCTTCACGACGGGTCCGTTCGAAGAGCTAGAAAACGGTCTGATCACGTCGTAGGGGGTTGCGAGTGGGTCGCGGCGTGACACGCCATCGGCCGATGAGGCAGGCATCGTGGGGATGCGTCCACTGGGCGGGGGTTGCGCTTTGGGCCCTGCACTTTGCGAGACCGCAGCGATCGCAGCTTCGACAGTCGCGGCGCGATGACTAGGGGATCGCATGTCGCGGTCACCGCTGCGCAGCACGGGCGAAGGCCGAACGTCCGCCATGGGGGTGGGGGCGTCGATCTCGCCGGCGGCGTCGAGGTCGAGGATGTCAGCATCGTCCGCGTCGAGGGGCCGCGCTGCAATCGGACCCGCGCCCAGGGCGACGAACTCTTCCATCTTTTCCAACGCACGACCGGCATCGAGTTCGCGGGCAACCTCCAGTGGAACTTTCCATTGGAAGGCATCGAGGGCGCCCGTCACGGGTGACACGGCCTCCCAGCGTTCGGCAATGACGCCGTCGGCCGTCCA
>JANOKV010000305.1:0-1520 GCA_031419415.1 Hyphomicrobiales bacterium
GTACTGGCCATAGCTCGCGGTGGGCCGACGGACCGGCGTGCCGTCGAAGATCGTGCCGATATCGAGCGTCGTGCCGCCGACGTCGGCGGTGATGACGTTGCGGCCACCGCCGACTTCGGCGGCCGTGGCGAGGCTCGCGGCACCGATCAGGCCCGCGACGGGGCCCGACCCGACCGTCAACACCGGCACTTCGCGCGCGTGATCGGCGTCGATCAACCCGCCCGTGCACGACATGATCTGCAACGACTGCATGTAGCCATGCTGTTTCAGATCGACTTCGAGTGCCTCGAGATAGAGGCGCATCGGTGGCCCGATCAACGAGTTGACGATCGTCGCGATCGTGCGCTCGTACTCGCCGACCCGGGGGCTGACTTCCGACGAAATCGATACGAACAGGTCGGGAGCGATCTCGTGCACCAGTTCGCGCAGACGCTTTTCATGGGTATCGTTGGCGCTGGACCAGAGAAGGGAAATGGCAATAGCCTGGACGCCCTGGTCCACCAGCCGCCGGATGGATTCGCGTGCCGTATCCTCGTTCAGCGCTGCAAACACCTGGCCATCGAAGGCGACCCGCTCATCGATCCCTTCGCACAGGGACTTCGGCACCAAAGGCTCGGGCTTGGTCTGCTTGGCGACGTGCGCGATGTAGTTGGCCGGCATGAATTTCAGGCGATTTCCGGCCTTCATGATGAAGATTGTGTCGGTATGGCCGCGGCTCGCCAGCAGGCCGACGCGGGCGGTCTTGTGCTCGACCAGCGCGTTCGTGCCGACGGTGCAACCGTGATAGACCTGTGCGTTCGCGAGCATCTCTTCGAGCGAGACACCATGCATCTCGGCCGCTGTGCGGAGCGACGCGATGAAGCCGGTCTGGAAATCGGGGGGGGTCGAGGATGACTTGCCGATCTTGACGACCGGGGGCGTGCCGTCATCGGAACTCCGCAGCGCGACGCAATCGGTAAACGTGCCGCCAATGTCGACGCCCACAATGTATCGCACGCTACGCTCTCCCAGGCCGACCCGATTCATTGGTCTAACAATTGGACTTTGCGTCGTCTGTGTGCTTGTGTCAAGCCACGGGCGCGATCGGGATCAAGTCACCGCTTCGCTATTTTCCATTCGTCCCCAGTGATGGTGCGGCGGTGCCTTTGCCAGGGCGGTGTCTCAAGACGACTGATAGAGTTGAGGAGCCTTAGTCTGTGCGCGCGACGCCCGATTTCGATTTCGCCCTGGGCGAGTCTGCGGACATGATCCGCGAGGCGGCGGCGCGGTTTGCCGACGAGCGGATTGCGCCGCTGGCCGCTGCGATCGATGCCGAGGACCGCTTTCCGCGCGAGCTGTGGGTGCCGATGGGTGCGCTCGGCCTGCACGGGATCACGGTCGAGGAGCAATGGGGCGGGCTGGGGCTGGGCTATCTCGAACATGTCATCGCGGTCGAGGAGGTCAGCCGGGCGAGCGCCTCGGTCGGGCTGAGCTACGGCGCGCACTCCAACCTGTGCGTCAACCAGATCAGCCGCTGGGGC
>JANOKV010000306.1:0-4736 GCA_031419415.1 Hyphomicrobiales bacterium
CCGAACTCGCTGCCGATCGCATCCCACAGCAGCTTCATCGTCTTGATGCGCTCCTTGTAGTCGATGCCGTTGGAGCCGCGCACATAGCGGGCGAGATATTTGGCAATCTCGGGATTTTTCAGATCGCTGGCGTGCGACGGCAGATAGATGAGGCCCGACGCGATGACTTTCTCGACGATCGAGCGCACCGCGGGATAGGCATCCGTGGCGAGCATGCGATAGCTCGAGCCTGCCCGCGCATTGGGCAGCACGTGGCCATCGATCCACGCATCGGGCGTGCCGACCATCGCATCCGACAGCGACCAGAAGAGATTGCGCCAGCCGATCACTTCGCCGATCTGGGCCTGCACGCCGCGAAACGAGTCCCCGCCCGTCGCGCGCGCCGCCTTGTAGAGCAGCCCCGCGATGAAATCGAGTTTGACGGCGAGCCGTGTACAGCCCTGCATCGTGAACCCATTGAAGAAACCCGAGCGCGGATAGAAAGCTTTCAAGCGCTCCACGTCGCGATGAATGAAGACGTTCTCCCAGGGGATGAACGCATTGTCGAACACGAAGATAGCGTCGTTCTCGTCGTACCGGCTGGTCAACGGATAGTCCCAGGGCGACCCGTTGGTGGCGGCCGCATATTCGTAGGACGGCCGGCAGATCAGTTTGATGCCCGGCGTATCCATGTCTGCCATGAACATCACCACCATCGCCGGATCGGTGATCTCCTGAGCCATGTTCTGGCCCAAGAAATTATAGTGCGTCAGCGCCGAATTGGTCGCCACCACTTTCGCGCCGGAGACATAGATGCCGGCGTCGGTCTCCTTTTGAATAGTGATGTAGACGTCTTTCACCTGTTCGACGGCCTTGTCGCGATCGATCGGTGGATTGACGATGGCATGATTGACGTAAAGCACCGCCTCTTGCGCCCGTTTATGCCACGCGCGCGCGTTGTCGGCGAACGGCCCGTAGAATTCCGCATTGGCCCCGAGCGTATTGAGGAAGGCCGCCTTGTAGTCCGGGCTGCGACCGAGCCAACCATAGGTGATGCGCGCCCACGCGACGATCGCATCGCGCTGCGCGATCAAATCCTCGCGCGAGCGGGCCGGCTTGAAGAAGCGATGCGTATAGCCGCCGTTGCCGGTGTTGGTCGGCGCGGTGAGGATGCCTTTCGTCGCCTCGGCATGCAGCGCATCGTAGAGCTTGGCTACGGATCGCGCCGCATTGCGAAAGGCTGGATGGGTGGTCACATCCTTGACGCGCTCGCCGTAGATGTAGACCTCGCGACCGTCGCGCAGCGACTCCAGATACTCGGCCCCCGTGAAGGGTCGCTGTTTGCCTGCAATGGCGTCTTCCGGCCGCATGCTGCCTCCCTATCGTTTAGGTCGTCCACTGTAAAGGCAGATTGAAGCGCGCGTCTCTAGGAAGTTCGACCCTCTCGGGCTCGACGGCCGGGTCTGCCATTTCATTCCCGGCATCCTGGCAGAGCAGCGGCGCGTGCGTCGCACGCATTTTACGCTGGGTTCCGGACACGATACTTGCGCGCCTTCGGCACGACGCTCGGCCTGCGGCCTCTCGTTTCCTGGATGACGGGTTGAATTGGCCTGGGGTCGATGGTCGTGCGAAGCGCCTTGCTGCGGCCTTGCGGCGTGCTAGGTTTCGACGAGGGTCGGACGACTGCGTTCGCCCCCTCGAGACGGCTGTCGAACGGCTGCCAGCATCGCCGGGAGGATCTATGACACCTCGATTTCGGAATTGGACCCACGTTGCCGTTGCGGCGGTCACACTTGCGGCCCTCGTGGGAGATGCGGGCTCGGCCCTCGCGCAGAAGCAGGGCGGCACGTTGCGCACGTACCTCTGGGACAATCCGCCGTCGGCCTCGATTCACGAGGAAGCGACGATCTCGACGGTGTTCCCGTTCATGCCCGTGTTCAACAATCTGGTCCTCTTCGACCAGACCAAGCCGACGGTCGGGCTCGACGATATCTTGCCCGACATCGCCAAGAGCTGGGCGTGGGACGCCGCCAAAACCAAGCTCACTTTCAAGCTCGAGGAAGCGGTCAAGTGGCACGACGGTAAACCGTTCACCGCAGCCGACGTGAAATGCACGTTCGATCTCGTGTCGGGCCTCACCAAATCCGAAGACTTCCGCAAGAACCCGCGCCGCGTCTGGTATCACAACGTCGCCGAGATCACGACGTCGGGCGATCACGAAGTGACCTTCAACCTCAAGGCGCCGCAGCCGTCGTTTCTGGCGCTCTTGGCGTCGGGCTATTCGCCGGTCTATCCCTGCCACGTGTCGCAACGCGAAATGCGCACCAAGCCCGTTGGCACGGGACCGTTCCGGTTCGTCGAACTGAAGCGCAACGAATCTGTGCGACTGATCAAAAATCCCGACTACTTCAAAAAGGGAAAACCGCGCCTCGACGCGATCGAGTATCGCGTTATCGACAATCGCTCGACACGGGTGTTGGCGTTCATCGCCGCCGATGTGGACCTGACCTTCGTGTCCGACATCACGGTGCCTTTGCTCAAGGACATCAACGTCAAGCGGCCCGAGGCGCAGTGCCAATTCGTGCCGTCCAACAACACGATCAATATGATCGTCAATGCCGCCGCACCACCGTTCGACAATCCCCAAGTGCGCAAGGCCATGGCGCTAGCCCTCGATCGGCCTGCGTTCAATACGATCCTGTCCGAAGGGCGATCGATGGTCGGCGCCGTCATGCTGCCGTCCGGCCCCTGGAGCATGCCGCCTGAAAAACTGGCCGAACTGCCGGGATACGGGAGCGACATCGAGAAAAATCAGGCCGACGCGCGCCGGATCATGGAGGGGCTCGGCTACAGCCGCGACAAGCTGCTCAAGGTCAAGGTCGCGACGCGCAACATTCCCCTCTATCGCGATCCGGCCGTGATCTTCATCGATCAGATGAAGAAGATCCACATCGACGGGGAACTCGAAGTCGTGGACTCGACCATCTGGCACGCCAAGGTGCAGCGCAAAGATTATGCCGTCGGCCTCAACACGACGGGCGTCGGCGTCGATGACCCGGACGTCAATCTCGTCGAGAACTATTCGTGCAGTTCCGACCGCAATTACACCGGCTACTGCAACGAGGAGGTCGACAAGTTGATCTTCGCGCAATCCCGCGAAACCGACCCCAACAAACGCAAGGACCTCGTCTGGCAGGCGGAACGCCGGATCGTCGAAGACGTCGCGCGCCCCATCATCATTCACAACCGGGCGGCGACCTGCTGGCAGCCCTACGTCAAAGGGCTCACCAGTCACGATAACTCCGTCTACAATAGTTGGCGCATGGAAGACGTGTGGCTGGACAAGTAGACCGTTCGGAAGGCGACCATGAACTTCGATTTTCCCGATGATCTGAAGGTCATGCGCGACGAAGCGCGGCGCTTCCTGCGCCAGAAATGTCCGCCGTCCGTGATGCGCCGCGCCCTCGACACCGGTGAAGGGTATGATCGCGGGCTGTGGCGGGAGATGGCCGACCTCGGCTGGGTCGGCGCCTCGGTGCCCGAAGAGTACGGCGGCTCGGGGCTAGGCCATCTGGCGGTGTGCCTGCTGGCGGAGGAGATCGGGGCCGCACTGGCGCCCGTGCCTTATTCATCCACTGTCTATTTGGCGATCGAGGGGTTGTTGGCCGCTGGCAGCGCCGCCCAAAAGGCCGCGCACCTGCCGCGCCTCGCATCCGGCCAAGGCATCGGCACGTTCGCGTGCGCCGAACAACCTGGACCGTTGCTTGTCGATCGTTTGAAAACGCGGCTGACCGACGGTCGCCTCACCGGCATCAAGCTCGCGGTGCCCGACGGCGATGTGGCGGACCTGGCCATCGTCGCGGCGATGGACGCGCGGCGCGGCCCCGTGCTCTGCGTGGTCGATCTCACGGCGTCGGGTGTTCAACGCGACACGGTCCCGACCATCGACCCCTCGCGCACGCACGCCCGCATCACGTTCGATGGCGCGCCGGCGGAGCTGCTGGAAGCGGGCATCGGCGGCGTCGTCGTGCGCCGCCTGATCGATCGCGCTGCCGTCATGATGGCGTTCGAACAAGTTGGGGGCGCTCAAGCTGCCCTCGACATGGCGACGGCCTACGCCAAAGAACGCTACGCCTTCGGCCGCCCGATCGGCTCGTTCCAAGCGATCAAGCACAAACTGGCGGACATGTACGTCGCCATCGAACTCGCCCGCTCCAACGCCTATTACGGCGCTTGGGCGCTGAACACGGATGCCGCCGAACTCCCCCTCGCGGCATCGGTGGCGCGCATTTCCGCCAACGATGCGGGCTGGCTCGCGGCAAAGGAGAACGTGCAGACGCACGGCGGCATGGGCTTCACCTGGGAAGGCGACGCCCAGCTCTACTACCGCCGGAGTAAGTTGCTTGGCCTGGCGCTCGGCGGCTCGAGCGAATGGAAGCGTCGGCTTGCCGGCGAATTGCGCAGTCGCAACGCGGCCGGCCTCGTGCCGATGGAGTGAGGCTGGTTACCGTCTCATGTCGACAGCTTGTAGAAGCGTTGCGCCGTGCCGGCGAACAGATCGGCTTTCTCGCCCGCGCTCGCGCCCTTGGCCAGCAGCTTGCAAGCGTTCCAGAACACCGGATAGCTGTAGGAGCCCTTGTCGACGGGGAAATTGCTCTCGAACATGCAGCGCTTGGCGCCGAATGCCTCGATGCAGGCCTCGACGTAGGGCTTCCATGCCGCCGCCAGCGTCGCCGATGACGGTGGATCGGCCTTCG
>JANOKV010000307.1:0-2886 GCA_031419415.1 Hyphomicrobiales bacterium
GCGCAGTAGCCGTATTTCACCGGAAACGGGAATTGCCCCTCCTGGAGGGGCGCGCGCATGCGCTCCCATTCGCTCTCACCGACGGCGCCTGCCAGCACCAGCCGCTCCGTGCCCCGGCTGATCCCCGAAAAGAGCGTACGCACCAGCGCATGGCCCGGTTGGGGGGCCGAAATGGGGGCCGCCCGCAACTCGACTTTGCCTTTGGCTGTGTACCACACGCTGCGCGCCATTCGACTTATCCCCGCCGACCGGCGCCGTGGTATCTTGTTGGGCTCCTCATTCATGACCGGTTCACCGCCCCTATGACAAAGCCCACCGCTCCACAGCCCTCTCCCGCCCCCGACGGCGGACCCTCATCCCAATCCAACGCGAGTTTGCCGCCTGTCATGACCGAGCACGCCCAATCCAGCCTTGCCCGCACCACGCAGCGGGCTCCTGCGAGCCTTAGCGTACCGACTGGCTTGCAGACAACTGCCGAACTCGGGCAACGCCGCCTGATTATGCTCGTCCTGAATGTGGTGACCTGGGTCGCCATGATGGCCGTGGCCGCCCATATCTTGGGACGCGGGGGCTGGACCGTCCTCGATGTCGTGCTGCTGGTCTGCTTCGCGCTGGGCACGCCCTGGACGGTTCTGGGCTTCTGGAACGCGCTGGTCGGGCTGTGGTTGCTGCACTGGCATGCCACTCCCGTCGAGGCGGTCGCCCCTTATGCGGCGGCAGGCGATCTACCGACGCCCATTCAGACGAAAACCGCCGTCTTCATGACGGTGCGCAACGAGGACCCGGCTCGCGCCATCCTGCGTCTGCGCACGATCAAGGCCAGCGTCGAAGCCACCGGCCAAGGCAGCGCCTTCAGTTGGTTCATCCTGTCTGATACCAACGAACCCACCGTTGCTGCCGCCGAAGAGGCCGCCGTCGCCCAGTGGAAAGCGGTCGATCGGGACGCGGAGCGCATCACGTATCGCCGCCGCACGGACAACACCGGCTTCAAGGCTGGCAACGTGCGCGAATTCTGCGATCAGTGGGGCGCGCAATTCGAATTGATGCTGCCGCTCGATGCCGACAGCCTGATGTCGGGCGAGGCGATCGTGCGTCTGGTGCGGATGATGCAGGCCCATCCAAAGCTCGGTATCCTGCAATCGCTCGTCGTCGGCATGCCGTCTGCATCGGCCTTTGCGCGTATCTTCCAGTTCGGCATGCGTCACGGCATGCGCTCCTACACCATGGGTCAAGCCTGGTGGGTCGGTGATTGCGGCCCGTTCTGGGGCCATAATGCCGTCGTGCGCATCAAACCGTTCATGGAAGGGTGCGAGCTGCCGATTTTGCCCGGGGCGCCTCCCTTGGGCGGCCATGTCCTGTCGCACGATCAGGTCGAGGCCACGCTGATGCGGCGCGCCGGCTACGAAGTGCGCGTGCTGCCGATCGAGAATGGCTCTTGGGAGGAAAACCCGCCGACGATCCTAGATTTCGCCAAGCGCGATGTGCGCTGGTGCCAAGGCAACATGCAGTATGTGAAACTGCTCGATCTGCCCGGGCTCTACCCGATGAGCCGCTTCCAGCTCGTGTGGGCGATCCTGATGTTTCTCGGCATCCCCGCGTGGACGTTCATGATCGCGGCCCTCCCCCTGATGGCGTGGCAGGCACAGAGCATCGCCGATTACCCGACGGGTCTGGCGATCGGCCTCTACGTGACATTTTTCACGATGTATCTGATGCCGAAGATTGCCGGGCTGATCGATGCCGTGCTGACCAAAGGTGGCGTGGCGCGCTACGGTGGCCCCGTGAGATTCACTATTTCCGCCGTCCTGGAGCTGGTGTTCTCATTCTTGCAGGGCGCGGTCTCGACGATCCGCACCTCGATTTTCATGATCGGGCTGATGTTCGGCAAATCGGTCGTATGGGGTGGCCAATCGCGCGATTCCGCCGGCATTTCCTGGCGCACGGCGGTCGAGAACCTGTGGCCGCAGACGCTGTTCGGCGTCGTCGTATGCGGGCTGCTGGTCCTGGTCGAGCCTGCCGCTTTCTGGTGGAGCCTTCCCCTGACAGCGGGCTATTTGCTCGCCATCCCTTTCGCCGTGGTGACCGCCTCTCCTGGGTGTGGCCGGTGGTTCCAGCGCTGGGGCCTGGCTGGCATCCCCGAAGATTTCGACACCCCAGCCGAGGTGCGGGCGGTTTTGGCCCCAACGGGGCCGTGAATTGATTGGAGATCATTTTCGAGAGCGTGTGGACACATTAACCGGGTTTTGCTAGAACTCGCCCCAGATCCAGACCAACCAACTTGCATTCCGCCTCCGAGGGGAGGCTGAACGCGCGGGTCACATCGGTTTAAACGCCTCAAAAGGAAGCCAGCCACTTGCAAGTTCTCGTCCGCGACAACAACGTCGACCAAGCCTTGAAGGCGCTGAAGAAGAAGATGCAGCGCGAGGGCATTTTCCGCGAGATGAAGCTGCGGAATTATTTCGAAAAGCCCTCGGAGAAGAGGGTTCGCGAGAAGGCCGAAGCGGTCCGGCGGGCCCGCAAGCTTGCCCGCAAGCGCATGCAGCGTGAAGGTCTGCTTCCGGGCAAGGCCGTGGTGAAAACCACGGGTCCGGGTGCTGCTGGTGGTCGTGGCGGCCCGGGTCGTGGTGGCGCTGGCGGAGCCGGTGGCGCAGGCGGCAGCGGTTATGGCGGCGGCGGCGGCGGTGGTTTTGGCGGTGGTGGCGGTGGTGGCGGCTTCGGCGCCCGCTGAGATCGACCCGATCGATCCTGATCATTTCGAGCCCGGCCCATTTGGCCGGGCTTTTTCTATGCAGTCAGCCGCGCTAGTGGGATCTTACGGCGTCACGGCGACGAGAATCTGGCGCGCCTGGGCACAATCGGCTGCAATCTGCACCGTGAGGGCGTCCA
>JANOKV010000308.1:0-3019 GCA_031419415.1 Hyphomicrobiales bacterium
AGCGGCGAACAATTCCGCGGCCGGTGGCGCGTTCATTCCGTTGATGACGCTGGGCATCCCGCCCAATGTCGTCATGGCGCTGCTGCTGGGCGCATTCATCATCCACGGCCTGCAACCGGGTCCGCTGATGATGACGCAAAACCCGGGCATTTTCTGGGGCATCGTCGCCAGCATGTACATCGGTAACATCATGCTGCTGGTGCTCAACATGCCGCTCATCGGCATCTGGGTGCAGGTGTTGAAGGTGCCCTACAAGCTGCTGTTCCCGCTGATCTTGATGTTCTGCATCGTCGGCGTGTTCTCCTCGGGCAGCGCGGTGTTCGACGAGTTCGTCATGACGGTGTTCGGGGTGCTCGGCTACCTCATGCGCAAGTTCGGTTACGAGGCCGCGCCCCTGGTGCTGGCGTTCGTTCTGGGGCCGCTGCTCGAGAACAACCTGCGCAAGTCGCTCATCCTGTCGCGCGGTGATTTCTGGATCTTCCTCGAGCGGCCGATCTCGTTGACGTGCCTGAGCATCGCCGCGCTCATTCTGATCGCACCGCTGCTGCCGTCCTTCGCCAAGAAACGCGAAGTGATCGCCATGGATTCGGAGAAGTAGTCGAGACCTTCATGCTGAAAATCACCGTCATCCAGACGAACTCGATCCACGACAAGCCCAAGAACATCGCGCAGGTGCGCGGGCTGTTGGAACAGGCGATCGCGACCGATCGACCCGATGTGCTGGTGCTGCCGGAGGTGTGGAACTGGCGCGGCGGCTCGACAGCCGACAAGCTCGCCAACGCCGACGACATTCCGGGTGGACCGGCGTGGGAACTGTTGTCGTCTTTGGCGCGGCGCCACAAGGTCTGGATCCACGGCGGCAGCATGATCGAGCGTATTCCGGGGGGAACTCAGGTCTACAACACGACCTGCGTTTTCGATCGCGAGGGTCGCGACGTCGCGCGCTATCGCAAGATACACATGTTCGACATCACCGCGCCCGACGGCACGCGCTACAACGAAAGCGATACCATCCGGCCGGGAGACGAGGTCGTCACCTACGATCTCGAAGGGTTCAAAGTCGGTTGCACGATCTGCTACGACATGCGTTTCGCCGAGCTCTACATCCAGCTCGCCAAGCAGGGTTGCGACATCATCATGGTGCCGTCGTCCTTCACCCTGCAGACCGGCAAAGACCACTGGGATTTGCTGCTGCGTGCGCGCGCCGTGGAGACGCAGTGCTACATCGTGGCGCCGGCTCAGTATGGCCCCTTCGTCGACGCCAAGGGCGGCACGCGGCTGTCCTACGGACACAGTCTGATCGCCGATCCATGGGGCCACATCGTGTGTAAGGTGTCGGATGGGATCGGGTTTGCGTCGGCCAATGTCGACCGCGCGCAAATCAAGCGCGTGCGCGAGCTGATCCCGATGAATGCGCATCGCCGACTGAGCGTGTGAACCCGAACCCGACCGCGATTGACCCGCTCAATCGGTGCTCCGGCGCTTTTCGGGGCGTTGGCCCAGATGCGGAATGAAGCCGTGCGCCAGCAAGCGGTCGCGCGCGGCGACGCTAGAGGGCTCATTGGCGGGATATTCGGCGACCATCACCGGCAGGCCGTCGCGTTGGGCCCGCTTGAGCAGAGCGATGTTCGTCGCCATGTCGCGGTCGTTTGCCAACCGAGCTTGACCATCGGCGCCGAACAGCAAGCCTTGCTTGATGACGGCATCGACGGCGGTGCGGATGCGCGCGGTGTCGAGTAGGTCGTCGGCATCTTTCAGAACGACGATGAAGCCCGGTACTTTTTCGCGCGCGTATCGGGCCAGGCTCTCCACGAGGGCAATCATGTCCGGGCGCGCGTCGGGGTGCTGTTCAGTCCAATGGGTGTGGGCGTCGCCACGGTCGAGAACCACGCCGTCGAACCGGGCGGTGAGGATTTGATCGAGCATGGACCCCTCGCTGCCCATCAGCAGCGACTGCCAGTCCGCCAGCCAGTAGCGAACGCGCCAGTTGCCGGGGCGCTCGGCGGCTTCATCGGCGAGCCAGGCCGGCCGGGGAGCAGGCGGCAGCGCCGACGTCACCAATCGGCTGGCGCCGCTATCGGCAGGCTTGCCAGCGGGCGCGGCTTGCGCGTGCTGGTTGCCGGGCCGCCGGACGACGGCCGTCACCGGGGATGGTTTGTTCCACCGGGTGTTCCAGTACGCGCGATGATCCTCGGCCTCGGCGACGGACAGGGACGCAAGGACGAGGCGCTTCTCGCCATCGGGCTTGACCGCGAGAGCTTTGACGCGCGCGGCCACAGACGCAGTATCCGCCTGACCGCTCGGCGCGGGATCGATCACCACCAAGTCCACCGACGAGGCCGCCACGTCGGCGACGGTGGCGGACTGCGCGCGATCCGACCATGAATCCAGCCCGGCCAAAGCATCATGCCGGATCGAGGGGAGGGCCGTGTCCTCGGCCGGATCGATGCTCGCGTGCAGCAGAAACGCGCCGCCAATCGCGGTGGCTAATACGGCGATCAACCCGAAGAGGGCACGCGCAAGCACAGACGTCCGCCGACGAACCGGCGCCTTGGGCAATTGCGACAAAGGGAAAGTGGTCGAGGACAATGGACGATCCTGCATAAAAGGGTTCGACGCGTGCGCCCTACATGGTCGGCCCACTTCGAGCAAAGGGAGGGGTCGGGTCAAGTCGACCCGGTGTCACCACGCCAAAACGACGAAGCGAGCGTTGTCGTTCCGCAACACGCGAGGGTTTGCGTGTGAACGGTTACAGGGAAGGGCAAGTGCGGTCTTTCCGATGATGGCTCGATGGTGCGAGCGCGCCGCCGCTCACCCGATCGCATGAAGCCAATTCCCGTCGGGTCAAGGCAGGTCTTTGCCTCCACCTGACGACAAGACGATCCCGTGCGCCGAGGTCAGCGACCCTCGCGCCACCACGCCAGCGTAATGAAGGCCAACAGGGCGGCGAGCGCCAATAGACCGGTGAACATGGGCGTGAGTTTGACGCCGCGCGTGACGTGCGCTTCGCGGTCGCGCA
>JANOKV010000309.1:0-2261 GCA_031419415.1 Hyphomicrobiales bacterium
AAGCGGTTGTTCAAGCAGTTCTCCTTTCCCGGCGGTATTCCAAGTCACGTCTCGCCGGAAACTCCTGGCTCCATTCATGAGGGCGGCGAACTCGGCTATTCCCTGTCACATGCCTTTGGTGCAGCGTTCGACAACCCCGATCTCATCGTCGCGTGCGTCGTCGGCGACGGCGAAGCGGAGACCGGTGCTCTCGCGACAAGCTGGCACTCCAACAAATTTCTCAATCCTGTGCGAGACGGCGCGGTGCTGCCGATTCTTCACCTGAACGGATGGAAGATTGCGGGACCAACAGTGCTGGCGCGCATTCCCCGTGATGAGCTGGAGGCTCTGTTTCGCGGCTACGGCTATACGCCCTACTTTGTCGAGGGCGACCACCCGGTTGAACTCCACCAGTTAATGGCCACGACGCTTGACACGATTGTGGCCGACATCCAGCGCATCCAACGCGATGCGCGGGCGAATGGTTACAGCACGCGACCACGCTGGCCTATGCTCATCCTGCGATCGCCAAAGGGCTGGACCGGACCCAAGGTCGTCGATGGACAATTAACGGAGGGTACGTTTCGCTCGCATCAAGTGCCGATGGGCGAGATGAAAAAATCTGGGCACTTGGAACTGCTAGAGAATTGGATGCGCAGCTATCGGCCGGACGAATTGTTCGACGCTGCGGGAAAATTACGCCCGGAACTCGCAGATTTGGCCCCCAAGGCCGAGCGTCGCATGAGCGCCAACCCGCACGCCAACGGCGGTGCTCTATTGCGCGACCTCAATATGCCCGACTTCAGGGATTATGCGGTCGCGGTTCCAACTCCCGGGGCTGTGAACGCCGAAGCCACCCGTATCCAAGGCCAACTCATCCGCGATGTCATAAAATTCAACCCGGAGAACTTCCGCGTGTTCTGTCCGGACGAAACCACATCGAACCGCTGGGGCGCCGTGTTCGAAGTCACCAACCGGTGCTCGACCGCGGAGATTATGCTCATCGACGACCATGTGGCGCCCGATGGGCGCGTGATGGAGATGTTGAGCGAGCACCAGTGCGAGGGCTGGCTGGAGGGCTACTTGCTCACCGGTCGTCACGGCTTCTTTCCTTGCTACGAGGCGTTCGTTCACATCGTCGACTCGATGTTCAATCAACATGCCAAGTGGCTGAAGGTGACGCGGGAGATTGCGTGGCGCCACCCGATCGCCTCGCTGAACTACCTGCTCACGTCGCATGTCTGGCAGCAGGATCACAACGGCTTCACGCATCAGGACCCTGGCTTCATCGATGTCGTCGCAAACAAGACGGCTGAGGTCATCCGCATTTATTTGCCACCCGACGCCAACACGCTGCTGTCGGTGACAGACCACTGCCTGCGCAGTCGCAACTACGTCAACGTCGTCATCGCCGGCAAGCAACCCGCCCCACAATGGCTCAGCATGGATGCGGCCATCGCGCATTGCACCGCTGGCATCGGCACTTGGTCTTGGGCCAGCAGTGACGACGACGGCGAACCCGACGTTGTCATGGCCTGCTGTGGCGATGTGCCGACGCTCGAGACGTTAGCCGCCGTCGGTCTCCTGCGGAATTATTTCCCCAATCTGAAAGTCCGCGTCGTCAACGTCGTCGATCTGATGAAGCTGCAGCCGCCGAGCGGGCATCCGCATGGGCTGAGTGACGCTGAATTCGACTCGCTGTTCACGGCCGACAAACCGGTTGTTTTTGCCTACCATGGCTATCCCTCGCTGATACATAGACTTACGTACAACCGCACCAATCACGGCAACTTCCATGTGCGCGGCTACAAGGAGGAAGGCACGATCACCACGCCGTTCAATCTGCTGGTAATGAATGAGCTCGACCGCTTTCACCTCGTGGACATCGTGATCGATCGCGTGCCCCAACTCGGCCCCTCCGCAGCCAAAGTGAAAATAGCGCTTCGAGAAAAACTGATCGAGCACAAGACGTACATCGAAGACCATGGCCTGGACATGCCGGAAATCCGCAACTGGCAATGGGGCAAAGCGTAATGCCGAGATTGCACAACCCGATCGAGTTTGCCTGAATGTGCAGCCTAGAGCGCACTTTGGAGGCTCTGTTCGCGTTGAACATGGAAGAGCCTGATTGGTGGCGCTTCAGTGAGGTGCGGCGACGAGCGTCGGATCACTGAGCGGGGCCTCGACGATGCGTGCAGCCGATTTCCAGAAGTTGCTCGGCCAGCTGGCCGGCCTCGATGCGGGGCAACGCAAGGCGGCTCTGCGGGTGCTGTCGGGCGTCG
>JANOKV010000310.1:0-6330 GCA_031419415.1 Hyphomicrobiales bacterium
TTGGCGCGCAGATCGGGCTGCACGAAGAGATCTTCGAGATAACAGTAGTGCGTCGCCGACCATGTCGAGCGATGGAAGAGCACATGCGCGATGCCAATGGGCCCATCCTGGGCATCGACGGCCACGAAGCCAATATGAAAATCGCCAGCGCCTTCCATCAACCGCTGCCATGTCAGCTCGAGGACGTCATCGGCGACGGTCGCCTTGTAGAACGCGATGTAGCCTTTGAAGAGCGGCGCCCAGGCGGCTTTGTCCTTGGCTTCGAGGCGGCGCACGGTGATCGACATTGGGCACTCCCGGTCAAAGTGATGATTCCCTAGAGCAGGACAAGCGTCGCCAGTCCGAGGAAGGCGAAGAAACCGACGACGTCCGTCACCATCGTCACGAACACGCCCGAGGCGACCGCTGGATCGTAGCCGAGTTTGTCGAGCGTCAGCGGGATCATGATACCGGCCAATCCCGCCGCGAGCAGGTTGAACGTCATCGCCGCCGCGATGACAAAACCAAGCAACCCCGGCCCAAACCAGACGAGCACGACGACGGCCAGGACGGTCGCGAAGATCAAGCCGTTGAGCAGACCAACGGACACCTCGCGTAAAATGACCCGCCGGGAGTTATAGGGTCCGAGCTGTTGCGTGGCGAGCGCGCGCACGGTGACCGTCATCGTCTGCGTCCCGGCGTTGCCGCCCATCGAGGCGACAATCGGCATCAGCACGGCGAGCGAGACCATCTGTTCGATGGAAGCATCGAACAGCTTGATCACCGAGGAGGCCAACAGCGCCGTCAAAATATTGATGAACAACCACAGGAAACGACTCTTGACCGTCTCCAGAACCGTGTCGGCCAGGCTTTCGTCACCGACGCCGGCGAGGAAGCGCAAATCCTCTTCTGTTTCTTCGCCAATGACTTCGACCACGTCGTCGACGGTGACGACACCGACGAGGCGCTGGTTGGCGTCGACGACGGGGGCCGACTTGAGGTCGTAACGCTCGAAATGCCGCGCCACTTTCTCCTGGTCGTCGGTCGCCAGGACGACGTGCCGGTCCGCATCCACGATCTGATCGACGCCGACGCTACGCTTGGAGCGCAGCAGCCGTGACAGGTCGATACTGCCGATGACGCGGAACGTCGGATCGACGACGAAAATGTCCGAGAACGTCTCGGGCAGGTCTTCGGCCTCGCGCATGTGGTCGATGACCTGGCCGACATTCCAGAACGGAGGCACCGCGACGAAATCCGTCGTCATCAGACGACCGGCCGTCTCCTCGGCATATTCGAAGTTGCGTTCCAGCGCGGCGCGATCGCCGGAGGGGATTTGCGCGAGGACGTCTTGTTTGTCGGCTTCCTCGAGGCTTTCCAGAACGTAGGCCGCGTCGTCCGTGTCGAGCTGTGCGATGACGTTCGCCAGTTCGGTGTTGGACAAGGCTTCCGACAACTGGTCGCGGACGTTGGGCTCCAGCTCCGACAAGGCTTCGGGATCGAACGTCGGGCCGAGCACGCGGATCAGCGGCACGCGCTCGTCGGGGTCGAGCAGTTCGATCAGATCGGCGAGGTCGGGCGCCATGAGGTCGCCGACGAGCGCGCGCACCTCGTCGCTGTTTTTGCCCTTCAGGGCGTCGCGAATCGCACCGAGCCGTGCCGCACTCGGGCGCACGTCCGGCGTCGGTATCAAGGATTCTGCGACAGGATCCTGCATGCGCGCGGCCTCGTCACTTGGAAGCATCCGATCGAGCCGAAGGGGAATGCCGTTTCAGCAGGTTCGTTTCGAGGGTCACGCGCCCGCCAATTCGACGCCGAGCCAGACCAGCATATGCCGGCAATGGTCCCCATAGCGTCGACACAACGGCGCAACCGCCCTGCCCACTGATTTTACGCGCTACTCGACGCTCGCCGCGAACCCGCCGCTCGGCGCCCGCTCCGGCTTACTGCGACTCCGCGCCAAGGCAGCATTTCTTGTGTTTTTTGCCGCTACCGCAGGGGCATGGATCGTTGCGGCCGACTTTGGGGCCTTGCCGCACCATCGTCACGCCGGGCGCTGCATGGTGATGCCCATGGTGGTCATGGCTGTGGTCGTGATCGCACAACACCCCGTCATGATAGTGTTGGTGGGCGTGACCTTGCTGATGCGTCTCGGGTTTGGCGCTCGCCGCGCCGGCCGGCCGATCGGCCGAGGTGGTGCTGTCGGTCGTCATGGTGTGGGCTCCTCGGACGGCTGCCACGTGGGATTGGGAGGTCTTTATCAGGGGCCAAACCCGATGGGAACCGAAGATGCGCGCCCTCGCGGGCGAATTCGGCCCTCTGCCGCGTTCGCCGTCGTTCAGCCGGGGAATAGCCTCGGTGCAGGCATTGCGGGGCGCGGTTTGGTGCTTTAACTAGCCTCATGACCGATATGATCCTGATCATCGACTTCGGCTCGCAGGTGACGCAGCTCATTGCGCGGCGCGTGCGCGAGGCCGGCGTCTACTCTGAAATCGTGCCCTTCAATAAAGCCGAAGGGGCGCTCGAGCGTCTGCGGCCCCGCGCCGTGATCCTGTCGGGCGGGCCAGCGAGCGTCACCGAAATGGGAACGCCCCGGGCGCCTGGCTGGGTGTTCAACTCCGGCCTGCCGGTGCTGGGCATTTGTTACGGCGAGCAGACGATGGTCGCGCAGCAAGGCGGCGAGGTCGAGGCCGGCCATCATCGCGAATTCGGCCGCGCCGAAATCGAAGTGACGCAGGATTGTGCGCTGTTCGAAGGCGTCTGGAAGGCGGGCGATCGAGATACCGTCTGGATGAGCCACGGTGACCGGGTGACGCGCCTGCCCGAGGGGTTCCGGGTCGTCGCCACTTCGGCGGGCGCGCCATTTGCCGCCATCGCCGACGAGACGCGCAAGTTCTACGCGGTGCAGTTCCACCCCGAGGTCGCGCACACGCCGCGTGGCGCCGCCCTCATCCACAATTTCGTGCATCGCGTGGCGGGTCTCGCCGGCGATTGGACGATGCGCCATTTCCGCTCGGCCGAGGTCGCGAAAATTCGCGCCCAGGTCGGCACCGGCAAAGTCATCTGCGGGCTGTCGGGCGGCGTGGACAGCGCGGTGGCCGCCGTCCTCATCCACGAGGCGATCGGCGCGCAATTGACCTGCATTTTCGTCGATCACGGTTTGCTGCGGCAGGATGAAGCCAGCGAGGTCGTCTCGCTGTTTCGCGGCGCCTACAATATCCCACTGATCCACATCGATGCGCGTGAGCGGTTCCTGGGCGCACTGGCCGGCGTCACCGACCCCGAAACGAAACGCAAAACCATCGGCGGGCTTTTCATCGAGGTGTTCGAGGCGCAAGCCAAGACAATCGGCGACGCGAAGTTCTTGGCGCAGGGCACGCTCTATCCCGACGTGATCGAGAGCGTTTCGTTCACCGGCGGACCGTCGGTGACGATCAAGTCGCATCACAATGTCGGCGGGTTGCCCGAGCGCATGAACCTCGCTCTCGTCGAGCCGTTGCGCGAGCTGTTCAAGGACGAGGTGCGCGCGCTCGGCCGCGAGCTGGGGCTGCCGGAGGCGTTCATTGGACGCCATCCGTTTCCGGGTCCGGGCCTCGCCATTCGTTGCCCCGGCGAAATTACGGTCGAAAAGCTCGACATTCTACGCAAGGCCGATGCGATCTATCTCGACGAGATCCGCAAGGCTGGCCTCTATGATCAAATCTGGCAGGCATTCGCGGTGCTGCTGCCGGTGCGCACCGTCGGCGTGATGGGCGATCAGCGCACCTACGAGCACGTCTGTGCGCTGCGCGCCGTCACCTCGACCGACGGTATGACGGCCGACTTCTTCCCCTTCCCCTATGACGTGCTCGGCCGCATCGCCACCCGCATCGTCAACGAAGTCCGCGGCATCAACCGCGTCGTCTACGACGTGACGAGCAAGCCACCGGGCACGATCGAGTGGGAGTGAGGGGGGGGCGGGACGTTTCACCCGACGCCCGGTTGTTGTGGCGCGCGATCGCATGAAGTGCTACAAGTGACCAACAAGATGGTCCGGAGCTGGCAATGTCCGACGTAACCTTGGCGGATGCCAAAGCGCGCTTGAGTGAACTCGTCGAACGGGCGACCAGGGGTGAAACCGTGCGGATCACCCGGCGCGGCAAACCCGTTGCACGCATTGTTGCACTCGATCGAGCCCCGAAGCCTATTGATCTTGTCGCATTGATTGCCCTGACCGAGTCAATGCCGAAGCAGATCGAACCAACCGAGAGCTGGATTCGGTCCATGCGAGACGACGCGCGCTACTGATGCTTTATCTCGACACATCCGTTCTCGTCAGCGTTCTGACCAACGAGGTGCGCACTCACGTTGCAAATAGGCACGACATGCAGGCGATGACGTTGTGCACGACAACACATTCGCCTTGATGGCGCTTCGGCATCAATGGCAGCTTACCCCTCGGATCCGCTTCCGTTCTCGTCTGCCAGCCGTGCCAAGAGCAGTGGCACGGCATCCAAACGGGCAAACCGATCCAGAACGCGTTCGTCGAGTGCTTCAATGGCTGGCTGCGCGACGAATGCCTCAACGAGACCCTGTTCCGCTCTCTGGCGCACGCCCGCGAGCTAATTGCCGGGTGGGTGACCGTCCGCAAAAGCCATCGCGCGCGTGCGAGCCTCGGCGGGTTCGCGCCAATCGCGTTTGCAGCCCAGCCCGACAAGGGCCATAATACTCCAGACCTCTCATTATGATTGAGGGCGCGTTGGGCTCGGTGCAGAATCAGCAGTCATCTTCATTTCGCCGTGACGCGCTAAGTTGATCGCAACGGCGTGCAGCTTGTGACCGGCACTAGTCGGTGCGGTTAAACTGACGGACGACTACAGTGAGAAAAATTCCTAGCTGCCTGCTTGCTGTCGTGTTGTCGAGTTCGACCGCAGCAGCGAAGAGCGTGCCTGATAGTGCCCGTGCTGTCGTCGGCTACCTGAACGCCGAGCTTGGCAAATCTCGTTACAAGGCGATGACGTTGCACAACGAGAAGTGCGCTGATACGTGCGTCTATAATCTCACGGACTTTTCGTTCTTAGAGGTCGACATTGATCGCATCAGGATCGTGGCCAACATCGAAAGCAGTCCCGCCGCGAACGATTTTAGCGACGACATGAAAGCTGCCACTTACCTGTTCTCGCTCATCTTGTGGGGCAATATGCCGTCGTCTGCGAGTTACGAAGACGCGAACAAATTCCTCGGAGACTTGCTGAACAAGAGTAGCGGACTTGGCGCAGCAGTCGCATCTACCAACAACTGGACGTATGGCATCGTTCATATCAAGTGCTTTGGACCATCAACGATGTTGATTGCGTTGAAGACGCTTAGCGCTTCGATCAACGGGGTTGGTGAGCTTCCGCAGCTCTGCAAGAAGTGACTACGTGAGCCACCGCATCCACAGCGGGAAGCCGATTGCGCGGTACAGGTACGTGTAACCGATGAACGTGCCGGCCATAATGGCAGCAGCGGCTATCGCCGCGAGAAACCTGGGAAGTTGCTTCTCTACGATGCCGACATAGGCAGCACCCGCCGCGATGAACGGTACGGTCAGGGATAGCCAGTTGATAGTGTCTAGCATTCGCGCAATCCCTCCGCCCCAAGCGACGCTTCATGATAGCGCTCGCCAGTCAAGGTGTCCGTCGTTGGGGGGCAACACGAGAGTCAGAAAAAAAATTCCGAGTTCGATAAAACTTATTTGAGCTGCTTGACCGCGTCAAAGACGGCGCGACAGGCGTTGGTCTTCGATGACCTTCAAGTTGCGGAATGCCGATCCGGAGATTGATCATCGAACGACGAAGTAGGGGCGAAAGCAGTCGCCCGGCGCGGAAAATCACCACGGGCATGATGCGCTGCAGCGATTTTGGCAGTGATGACCACCGTGTCCGTGTGCGCGAAAAGCGCACGCCGTCAGATCGCCAGTATCACTGGTCGGCAGCAATTGGCTCAAAGCAGTCACAGCTTCCCCCTCACCCCACCAACCCCGCAACTTTCAACGCGAACGCATAATCCACCGCGATCTCCTTCAGCGCTTCGAAACGTCCCGAGGCGCCGCCGTGGCCGGCTTCCATGTTGGTTTTGAGCAGGATGAGATTTGAGCCGGTGCTGCGTTCGCGCAGGCGGGCGACCCATTTGGCGGGCTCCCAATAGGTGACACGCGGGTCGGTGAGGCCGCCGTAGGCGAAGATGTGGGGGTAGGCTTTGGCCTCGACGTTATCGTAGGGGCTATAGCTGCGGATCATTTCGAACTCGGTCCGCGACAGGATCGGGTTGCCCCACTCGGGCCACTCGGGCGGCGTCAGGGGCAGCGTGTCGTCGAGCATCGTGTTGAGC